>NZ_JASJFB010000407.1:0-3286 GCF_030065455.1 Microcystis sp. M53602_WE12
GGGGGAAAATTCTGGGACTTTTTCCCTGAAAATTAGGTAACTGACTACCTCAAAATCGGTAAAACCCCACACCCCACACCCCACACCCCACACCCTGCCACCACCGAAAAGCTTTTTGCCGCAAACCCTATTTAAACCCGACGGATGCTTGCCAAACAAAGGCCAGCAAGAGGAAAAATAGGGGAATCAGGGGCAAGACATCGACTAAGGGGTCGAAAATTTGGTATGCTTCCGGCAATTTGGCCAACAAAAGTGCAGTTTCCATCTCTCTATCTACCTTGACAAGAAAATTTTCAAACGTTTCCTGAAATTTTATCACGTTGGGGTAACATCTACGGCATCCTCAAGCCAAGGGGCAAAATCTTGGGCAAAAGTCCCCCCTAGGATAGATTGACGAATTTCACGGGTAAATCTGATTAATTCGGCGATATTGTGCAGAGATAAGAGAATATAACCCAACATCTCCCCCGATTTAATTAAATGATTCAGATAGGCACGGCTAAAGTGTTGACAGGTGTAGCAGGGACAAGTATCGTCTAAAGGGGCGAAATCCTCCTTAAAACGGGCATTTTTGAGGTTCCAACGCTCTCCCCGCACTAAAGCCGTGCCATGGCGACCAAAACGGGTGGGAATGACGCAATCAAACAGATCTATGCCACTAGCGATCGCCTTGGCCATTTCTCGATAGGTTCCCACTCCCATCAGGTAACGGGGTTTATTTTCGGGGAGTAAAGGGGCAGTTATCTGGACAATGCGATGAATTAGGCTCGTTTCTTCCCCCACACTCACGCCCCCGATAGCATAACCGGGTAAATCGAGTTTTACTAAAGATTGCGCCGCCGCTGCCCGTAAATCCTCATAGATTCCCCCTTGTACTATGGCGAATAAAGCCTGTTCTTGAGGTCGTTGATGGGCCGTCAGACAGCGCTCTAACCAGCGATAGGTGCGTTCTATGGATGCTTTCATGGTCTCATGACTGACTCCCGTGGGGGGACATTCATCGAAGGCCATAATCACATCAGCACCGAGGGCATTTTGAATCTGAATCGATTTTTCCGGCGTAATTTCGATTATTCTACCGTCCCGCGGTGATCGAAAGGTGACTCCCGATTCTTTAATTTGCCGGAGTTGACTGAGGCTAAACACCTGAAATCCACCCGAATCTGTTAATATTGGCTGATTCCACGCCATAAAATCGTGTAAACCTCCCGCTTTCTCGATAATACTTTCTCCCGGCTGCAGATGCAGGTGATAGGTATTAGCGAGAATCATTTGCGCTCCCGTGCTGGCGATTTGAGCGGGGGTCAAACCTTTCACCGTGGCCAAAGTTCCCACGGGCATAAAACGGGGTGTTTCTACCGGTCCGTGGGGAGTATGCCAAACCCCAACCCGCGCACCAGTTTGGGGACACTGGCCGATTAATTCAAAGGAAAATCCCACTGTTTCAGTTATCAGTTATCAGTTATCAGTTATCAGTTATCGGTTATCAGTATTTTTTCTCGCTGCCTAAAAGGGGCAATCATTGTCGTCTTCGTCTTCAAACTGCACATCCCACTTAGCAGAAAGTACCTGAGTCACCATGGCTTCGAGGGTATCAGCATTGAGACGGGCTTTCATATCGGGGTCTTGCAGTGGATTACTCAGGGGAATCAGCCGTAATTGCCGATTGTCTTGGATCAGATCAAAATAGGTTTCACCGTCAGGAGAGCGGGTTAAACGCAGATAATCGAAGCTATAGGTATTCAGATAAAGACTGTAGTTAGCAACTAGGGTGCTTTGCTGATAATCGGCGAAAACTTCCACTATCCATCCCTCCCCTTCACTCTGAATCACCCCTTCGAGACTATGGATGTAGCGAACTCGTCCAATATCATCGAGGAGACGACGCATATCTTCTTTAGCGATGACCACGCCAGAATCAATAATACAGGGGGCGGGCAGGGGCTGTGAGGGCGGATGATAGTTCATAGGGATTGCCAGTAAAAAAATTTCCGTTAATAACCCACCGGGTGTTTCTACCGATTCCTGTTGCAATTTTTTTCGGGTTACGTCTCGATCTTAACCCAATCCGCTAGAACTTTTCACTGTTACTTAAGATTAATAACGATGATCGATGATGGCTCTTCTGGTTTCTGTGTGGAGGGAAGAAGAATAGGGATAATTTTATAGAAATATAGTCTTCAAAGCCTTGCCTAGCAAGACTCCTACGAATGATAATCAGTGCTTATCACACAAAGTAGAGAAGAGCCCGATGATTAACTTCTGCTTACTAAATATTTACAAAAATCTGGGTAGACAGAGCCTACCCGATCATAACTATTTACTGGGAGGGTTGGAAGCGGAAGGACTGCGATCGATCACCTGATCGATTAAACCATAGTCTAGAGCCTCTTCGGCGGACATAAAGAAATCCCTTTCCGTATCCTCGGCGATGAGGTCGAGAGGTTTACCGGTATGACTAGCTAGGTGTTGATTGAGTAATTGTTTGAGATAGAGAATTTCTTTGGCCTGAATTTCGATATCGGTGGCCTGACCTTGGGCGCCGCCGAGGGGTTGGTGAATCATGATCCGGGAGTTGGGTAGGCTCATTCTTTTGCCCGGTTTGCCGGCACTGAGGAGAAAAGCCCCCATACTGGCGGCTAAACCAATACAAATGGTGCTGACATCGGGACGGATTTGATTCATGGTGTCAAAAATCCCTAATCCGGCCGAAACGGAACCCCCAGGGGAGTTGATATACAAGTAAATATCTTTTTCGGGGTCTTCTGCTTCTAGAAAGAGTAATTGGGCGACAATTAGGTTAGCTAGGTCGCTGGTTACTTCTTGTCCCAAAAAGACGATTCTTTCCCGGAGTAGTCGGGAGTAGATATCGAAGGCGCGTTCGCCCCGGCCTGTGGTTTCAATAACGGTAGGAATCATTGCGCTTTCTTGTCTTGCTGCTGCGGTTGGTTTTTTGATTGTAACTTAGGGAATGGGGGATAGGGATTAGGGGAATTGGGAAATATTTTCAGTGAACAGTGAACAGTGGTCAGTAATCAGTCAACTGAAAACTCACATCTGATAACTCTCCAGAAACTTAACTCAGGCTGAGGAAGCCTCAACCAGTTGAAAGCCAAGGGATTGCGCCTTTTTCGAGAGATTGTTGTTGACATCCTCGCCGCCGTAAAACGGACGGCGATTCCCAAACCTCACGATTTAGGTTTCTGCTTCTTTCCCTTGCGGGGTTCCGCACCTGCCTTAACAGATTTACTCTGTTCTGGTCTTATGGTCGCTCTACAGACTGACA
>NZ_JASJFB010000706.1:0-6320 GCF_030065455.1 Microcystis sp. M53602_WE12
AGACTGACTTGGTTTGACCACTGCTTTCATTTCTAAGATAATCATTGTTTATCGACCTCAAACAACTTATTTTAAGTTAACCTATACAGCAGAGATTGTCAAGATTTTAGTCGTGCTTCGCTCTTTTATATTGGTCGGGGTTTCATCCCGTCGCGCTGAGCGCTTCCGGTCTTCACCCCGACATTTGAGATAAAAATTAACATGAATCGCTCACTCTTCCTGATTTTTCTGGTCATTAGACCTGTCAGACTAAATCAGCAAGATAGCTCACCATCACCACTACTCCCCGCTCCCCGCTCTCCTATAGCTTTTACACAGGATTTAGTAAGAATAATACCTGCTGCCTGAAGCGGCAAAAATACGGGTTTCAACCTAGACGCAGTTTAGTGATAATTCTTTGACAATAGAGTTGAATTCCTTCTAACTTAGCTAGGGAGAATTTGGGTTTAATGGGAAGGATCAGTAAAGACATAAAACTCATCCGCAGCAAGCGATAAACAAGGATAGTTAAAGTCGTATGTTTTTCGAGACTGAGAAGATAACTATAGATATTATGAGTTAGTCTTAGATAACCATAGCGACGGGTGATAGAAGATGGTTCATGAATGATTTTAATCTGATTGGTAACAACGACTAAATAGCCTTGGTTTGCGTATCTTCGGGAAAAATCAAAGTCTTCGTAGTAGAGAAAGTAATCGGGATCAAAATGGGGACAAGTGGAAAAATTCGAGAAATTAATTAATAAACTGCATCCCGTCACCCAGTCAGGAATAAGATAGGGTTTATCTCCATAGTCTAAGGATTCCTCCACCACGTTAATTGTGCCGATTTTGGCATTAAATTTTCCCCAACCAAACCAGATTTTACCATCCGGTTCGTAAATTTCTGTACCAGCGATGGCAACTTCGGGATATTGCTGAAAAAATTTGCTTGCTTTCTCCAGAGAGTCCGGTAATAAGTAAGCATCGGGATTAACTAACCAAACGATAGCTTCTCTGTCTTGTTGATAAATCCAATCAAGTCCTAGATTACATCCTTTCCCAAATCCTAAATTTTCCCCCGCTTCAATAATCTTGACTCTTTGCGCTGCTAAAGATTGGATATTTTTATCTTCAGTGGAATTGTTAACAATGATGAGAGTAGCAGATAAGTCATCGTTGAGGGAAGCGATTAAACGCTTAATTAATTCCCCGCAATTGTAGTTAACCGTCAATAGATAAATCATTACAGATAAAAGGTAGAGAATTACTTTTTCTGAAGACGACAGAGATTAAATTTTTCGATTTTGGTGGGAAAGGGTTGACAACTTTGGAAATCAATAACGAGATTTTCCTTCGCTAAATCCTCCACTATATCAGGGGATTTTTTATTAAAGTCCGTCTGGAGAATGTAGAGAGATTCTGGGGGAGTATTAGCAATAAATGTCTCGGCATTTTTTCGCATTAAAGTTCCCTCACTGACTCCAGTATTGCCTTTGAGTCTCACAAAACGAGTCGAAGCGGGAAAATAAGGGACGATAAAAGATGTTCCTTCATCTCCCCAGATAACAATCGTGGAATTTTCGTAGGGTTTTAATGCTTGACTATCGATACCAAAATAATTATCTGACCATCCCATTCTCCACCAATCCATCGGTTTAACCGTAGTGACAATTAAGGAAAATATTACCAAATTTATGATTAATAATGGTTTCTTGCGAGGATAAAGATAGGCAATAATCAAAATAATTAAAGTGGGAGTGATTAATTCTAATGGCATCAGATAACGATAGATAGAAAATCCCACTAACCAAATAGAGTAAGCGGTCAGAGAAAAAGGCAGTAAAAACCCTAAAACTGCACCGTGGGTTAAGTCAGGTTCAGAAGATAGATTGCGCTTAGAAATAGCACGAAAAATAATCACTACTATTAGTAAAATTATCAATAAATAGGTTATAGCTAATCGGCTATCTTGGAAAGGAACCTCAGAGACAAGAGTTTGTCTCTGGATAAAATAAACAGGATAAAACAACCATTGCCAGATATCTTTAGGCAAATATTGTATCCCTTTAAAATTGTAGTCGGTTTCGATATAAGGAGATTGAAAGATTTTATTATAGAAGGGAAAAAGAGGATTAGCAAACTTTGTCCACATTAGGATAATCCAATAACCAGCAGTGAGACTAAAACCCACGGCCATTGAGAGAATTGATAGAATTAAATTGCGTAACTTTTCTGACCAAGAATTAGGTAAAAAATTAATAGCTACCAAAAAGCTAATACTATATAAAGCATTGGTTAATTTAAACCCCGTTGCTAATCCTAATAAGAATCCAGCTAAAAGAATATTTTTAGAGGGAATTGGCAGATTTTTCCCTAAACTAATAACTATAAAAAATAATCCTCCCAGAACGAAAACACTGGTGGTATTATCACCAATACTGGTTCCTAACTCCGAGATATAGGCTGCTCCAAAAATACTGGTAATCGCTGCCGCTATGCTTAGAGTTATCTTGTATCTTTCGGAAACTTTATCGAGGGAATGATAGGTAATTAGGTGAACTAACCATTGATTTAACCCGTGAAATCCTCCCATGAAAAAACCCACGACAATCGGAGGCAGTTTCAGATAATAAACAGCGACGAAAAAGGGAACATCAATCAGGGGATTAAAAAAAGTTTGTATCTGTGCGGGTAGGACATCATACTTAAACCTTCCTGTCAATAACATATAGGGATTATAGAAATGATAATTGCGTAAATCCCAACTAACATCTTGACCTAAAATAACCGAGATAATCCCCAAAGCAATAAAGTAGGTAATTGCCCAAAATAAGGGATGAGAAAGTGGAAAACGTTTGAGGTTTGTCATAATTGAAAATTCAAGATTTATTTGTTTAGTTTTACTCGCTTAACTTGGCAATTTATAGTTAAGGATAAGATTAAGATTACCTAGTAACAATCCCAAAAAGACGATCAGCATGATTATCTTGACAAAATTAGTTAAAATTTTCGATTTTTTCTCAGTTAAATCATTAAAGAAAAATCCCCCTAAAATAATTGCCGTTCCGATAATAAAGTAATATCTACCGTAAGGGGAACTCAAAACCCAATCCTTAATATTTAAATTCACCGACCAAACGACAAGAAAAATAAAGATAGTGGCAGCACTGATAAAATCAGAGTTTTTACGAAAATCGTCTAAGAATATACCAAGCACTAGAAAGAGAAATCCATAGTAAGGAATTACATACCAAGCATAGTAATGGCTTTGAGCGCCAGAAAAAATAAGAAGAATTGTATAGATTAATATAGGAAAAATAACTAATCGTATTTTAGATATTTTCAAAGGAAATCTGGCAACTAACAGCAAAGTGATCCAACTAAAAATTAACCAACCATCCTCAAAAAAAACTGTAGGTAAAACTAGATTTTTTAACATAGCAAAATCCGTAAAGCGATTTTTATGTTCTTGGAGAGTAGTTAAAAACCAACTAAAATCATAAAACCAACCGTAAAGGTAATACAAACCAAAGGATAAAACTGCCGTCAGAGAAGCGATTAAGCTATCTCGCCAATTTTTTTGTAATAATAGTAAAGCGACTAGAGAACCTAGAATATATAATCCTGTCACCTTAACTAAAGGTGCTAAACCACCTAGAACTATAGCCAAGTATAGATACTTTTTTTGAGACTTTTCACCGTACTGAAGGAATAAAATTGCTACCGCTAAACTTAGACATAATAATAAATTTTCACTAACTGCTAAACGAGATAAAAAAACCGTATTGGGGTTAGTGGAAAAAATTAAAGAAGTTATAATCGCCACACCGGTATTAGTCAAACGTAAAGCTAATAAATAAAGCAAGAAAATAGAGAGAGTGCCAAAAACTAAAGAAGGAATTCTAATTACTGTTAAACTACAGTCAAAAAATTCCTTTGCTCCCGATAAAATAGCCGTCATACCCACAATTAATCCAAACAAGGGAGGATGATCAAACCAAGGGGTAACAAAACGATAACGAACAGCAGTTTTTTCCCAAACTGTCACCAAAAAATCATCCGTGGGACTGAGGAAAGACCAACTGGTAGGAACTCCATCTTGAATCAAACTCATGCCACTCCAAGCAAAGGCAAATTCATCTTGAGTCCAGTTATAGGGAGGCAAGGAATCGTACTGATAATATCTTAAGATAAAACCTAATCCAGTAATTAATACACCCAGAAATAGACGGTAATCAAACTTTTCAAAATTCTTAAATGGAAAATCTCGTTGCAGCATTATTCTGAAATTGGCTCGCTATTTATCTTTTGGGGTGAACCCGCGCTATTGTATCATGGTTTGACGGTTAAATTTTTTGACAAACCCAGAGCGATTAAATACCCGATTATCGAGGTTAAGTCATCTCGATAATTTCTCCTTCGTAAATTCTCAGGGATATCAAAGGGCAAACTCATCTTTATAGCCAACTCTAGGCAAGGGACTCATTTCTGGCAGAAAAGTTCCCCACTTTCTCCCCACTAAACTATAACTTAAGAGATTGACATTACCATCAGCAATATGCTAAAAAACATTAGCTTGATAGCCCAGTAACAATAATTACCCCGTTAAAAATCCCTATATTTTCCCCTAAAGCAAACATCTTGTCCTTAGTTGCCAACATGATTCGTCAGTTAAATTATTCTAGAGTTTGGTTGTTATTAATCCTTATTTTTGCGCTTTTCCTGCGTCTAAATGCCGCTTTCTCTTATCCTAATATTCTCTGGCCGGATGAAATTTTTCAGACCTTAGAACAGGGTCATCGACTAGCTTTTGGCAATGGGATGATACCTTGGGATTTTCGGGACGGGATTCGTTCTTGGTTATTTCCGGGGATTCTTGGCGGGATTATGAAGCTAACTGCTGGTTTTTCGGAAGGAGCCAGTGGCTATCTGGCCAGCATCAAGATTTTCCTCAGTTTACTATCTTTAATTCCCGTTTGGATCGGATTCTCGATCGCCTACGAAAGCATCGGTTTGGCCGGCGCTATCCTCACTGGCGGTATTTGTGCGATTTGGTTTGAATTTATCTATTTTGCCCCGAAAGCCTTCACCGAAGTTATGGCCGCTTATTCCCTGCTAGTCGGCGTTTATTTAGGATGTTACGGCAAAAATCCCCCCTCTCGTCAGCGACTGTATTGGACAGGGTTTTTCTATGGATTGACCACCTATCTTCGATTTCATTTACTGCCTGCCATCGCCATCGCCCTCATTTATCAAGTTAGACAAAAAAATTTTCCACAATTACTGCCCCTTGCCCTCGGTTTTATCGGTCCGGTTTTGCTGGGGGGTGCTTTAGACGCTTTCACTTGGTCCACCCCCTTCCAATCGATTTGGAAACTGATCTGGATTAATATTTTTGAAGGAAAATTTAATAGTTTTGGCGTATCCCCCTGGCAGCAATATTTTACTTGGTTAGCCCTCAATTGGTCTTGGTGGCTGTTTCCGATCCTCGTCTTCTGTGCAATCGCTGCTCGTCGTCACTGGATTCTCGCCCTTCTGGCCCTAGTTATTATCCTCTCTCACAGCTTTTTAGGTCACAAAGAATATCGCTATATGTTCCCTGCCCTACCACTAATTATTATTCTCGCTGGTTTGGGAACCGCCACTCTCGTCTCGCGTTTATCGTTAATGCGAGGTTCCCTCGCCGGCAAAACTATCGTTATTTTTAGTAGTTTACTTCTTTGGGCTTTTCTCTCTTGGTTGTTGGCGGGGCGTTTTAATACGGACCAGACTTTTAATTTCGGACCGCCTTGGCAAAAACCGGGCTATACTCACTGGCAAACCCACGGCGGACAATTACAAGCCTATGAGTATTTAAGTAGCGAGAAAAAACTGTGCGGTTTAGGAGTAAAAGGATTGGCGTGGCAGTACACGGGGGGATACGCCTACTTACACCAAGATGTACCGATTTATTTCCTTAAAGATAACCAAAATTTCGAGGAACTACAACCTTATTTTAATTATCTATTATTTAACCAAGACACTGCCGCGGTCGGAGATTATCAACGGGAGAAATGCTTTAACGGAACTTGCGTTTACAGGCGCTCGAACTCTTGTCAAGTTAACCCGAATTATCATATCAATCAGTATCTCAAAGAAGCTGGCGAGTAGGATAATATATCTCTGGCAAACTTGCTAAATTTGTCAAAAATAAGTCTAAAAAGCAGAGAAAAAATTTTAATTATGTAAGCGGGATAACTTCGATCATGAAAAAAGTTAAAATCTTGCCAATTTACCTAAGTTTTCTAATTTTAATCTATATAATTTCTGTCATGACGGTCAACCTCTCCTCTTTCCCCG
>NZ_JASJFB010000672.1:0-1309 GCF_030065455.1 Microcystis sp. M53602_WE12
AAATCCTTATCTGGCAAGAGACTTAATTGATTAGTTCGCTCTAGATAAAAAACAATTGACAAAAATCGCTAAATGCCTTTCTCTATAAGGGTTCCATCCCTTATAACCCCCGTCCATTGCATAACAATTACCGAAGAGCCAAATAAGATAGGAAAAATTTATGATGCTAAGGGCAACTTCTAGGGGTTGCCAATAAATCCAAAAAGTTTAGCTGCTCCTCCTAAAATAGCAACAACAAGGGCGATCAAAATGCCTCGATTAGTAAACTCTTGATAGGCAACTCTAGCGGTCAATCCGTCAATTTTTGTGCTTAGTCGCTCATCTAAAGCTTTAATTTCTCCTTTAAGTTCTGCCTGTCCGATTTCTAATTTTGTCAGACGTTGCTCGATTCTATCAGCTTTGTGGTTGACTTCCTTGATGCTGTCTTTGATTTCCTTGAGGACCGTTTCAAGGGAATAAGTTACGGTTTCGTTAGACATTTGCTAAACTCCCAGAGTTATCCTGCCGCTATCTTAATTATTAATCTTTTTTCTAGTTTAAGATGGCTTACGGTTCACTGCCACGATTGCGCCAGACTTGCCAACCGACGTAACCGAGGAGGAGAGTTGCACCAAAGGCAAAACCCCAACCACTGGGAACATTGGAGAAACCGAGGGCTAAACTGCCCACCCAGAGAGTTAGGGCGTAGATAAATAATACTGTCAGACGGTGAGAGATACCCGCTTTCAGTAAACGATGGTGTAAATGACGTTTATCAGCCACAAAAGGGGATTTTCCGCGTTTGAGACGGGAAATAATCACCGTGGACATATCGAGGAGAGGAACTGCGAGGATGAGATAGGGTAGTAAGACGGCGGTAACGGCAACAGTAGTCACAGCAGTGGTTTTCGCCAATCCAATCACCGCCACACCCGCGAGGGTAAAACCCATAAAATAGGCTCCACCATCCCCCATAAAAATTTGAGCGGGGTTAAAATTGTAACGCAGAAAACCCAAGGCCCCACCCGCTAAAGCGGCGGCGATAATAGCGGCGGCCGGTTGTCCCATCACCAAAGTTACAATTAAAATAACCACGGCAGATATACCCGAAACCCCCGCCGCTAATCCATCTAAACCGTCAATCCAGTTAATTGCGTTAGCCATCCCTACTAACCAGAGGAGAGTAACTGGTAAACTTAGCCAATGAATTTGTAATAAATCGCCGAAGGGAATAGAGAGGAAATCGATCCTTACCCCGGCTTGCCAAGCTAGAAAAGCGACGCTAAACTGCATTACCAGACGATTGAGCGGCGAAAGATTAAAAAGATCA
>NZ_JASJFB010000442.1:0-2454 GCF_030065455.1 Microcystis sp. M53602_WE12
AATCCTTATCTGGCAAGAGACTTAATTGATTAGTTCGCTCTAGATCAAAAATAATTGACAAAAATCGCCAAATGCCTTTCTATATAAGGGTTCCATCCCTTATAACCCCCGTCCATTGCATAACAAAAACCGAAGAACCATCCTTATCTGGCAAAAGACTTAATTGATTAGTTCGCTCTAGATAAAAAACAATTGACAAAAATCGCTAAATGCCTTTCTATATAAGGGTTCCATCCCTTATAACCCCCGTCCATTGCATAACACAAACCGAAGAGCCAATAACTCCTGACCCCGATATATTGAGGGGATACGATTTTTTCCCCGCCACTTCCCACTCCCGATTAAAATTGAATTTCACCCATATCTAGGGATAAAAAGCGATCGAGTCCTAAATACATCCAATAAATAGAGTTTGGGGATTCCTGAATAGTTTTTTGAAATCCCAAGGCTGCGCCTAATTTCTCATAATCAGGATGAATAATCAAAGTATGTAAATCGCAGAGATTAGGAAAATCTAATATCATTCTCTGGAGAGTTTTTTGGGCATCTTGCAGGAAGATTAAACGATATTTTTCTAAATAATTAGCATCAATCATCCAACTGCGAATAAATACCGAAAGACAATTTTCATCTCCCACAGATGCCATTTTAAAAGGATCCTGTTCGTTGATCGCACTTAGATGTAAACTCTTGTTAGGAGAGGTAAAAAAATTCGCTTCCGACTCGTTTGCGGTGGGATAGAGGAGATAAAAACCGACGGGATTAAGATTATCTACCCGACGCAAAACTCGCATACCTGTGGTGTAATCTTTTGCCCAACCCCGCAACAGACGAGAAATGCGATGGGGAATTGCTTCAGCATTGCGATTCATCCAGTTATAATTGCGTGTCAGCAAGTTAGCCACAGGAATCGCATCACAACGGGGATTAAATTGATCTAATTGCAATTCTACAGATGATTCTGAGCTATCAGGCTCTAAAATCCCCGTAATTGGCTTGATTTTAATTCTGGTTGTGTTGCCGTCAAAAATTTTTTCGATTAAACCAAGGGCTGCTAATTTATCTAACATCATACCGGCAGAGCGATCGCTGCCCTGGTCTTGATCCTGATAAAATAGATCGGATGCTTGTCGATGGGTACAGATAATGGCAGTGGTGGGAAAAATTAACTGGGATAAAGGGGGTTTTACCTGTCCTTCCTTGGCAATCGCATAAATCCAAAGACGCAGAAAACAAGTGGCACGCACCCGGGTTAATCCCACTCTCCCCACCAAGTGCTCGATCATTTGTTCTTGTTTTTCCCAAGAATACCAAATTTTCAGATGTTTAATCTCCATCTTTTTGGTCCTAGATTCTGACAATGATTATACTTGATACTTCACCCCACTTCACCCCAATTCACCCCAGTTCTCAACCCTCCCCCTACTAGATAGCGCTCATTGTTGTTGCACCTCTAGAACCGACAGAATGGGTGCAGAAACATTTAGGAGACGATTATGAACGATAAAAAATACGGTACTGCTCCCAGTCATACTCAAGCGTGGATTTTTCAAACTTGGTTATCTTTTATTGTCTCTATTTCTGCCACTTCTTTAGGAGTTATTTATCTGCCGGTAGATCCGTGGATTAAAGGTTATTTAGGCATGGGTTTACTATTTAGCGTCGGTTCCACCATTAATCTATCAAAAACTGTCCGCGATGTCGAAGAATCTAAACGCTTAATTAATCGCATTGACGAAGTAAAGTTAGAACGGATCTTGACTCAGTACGATCCTTATAAGGAGTAGTTTTTCTCAGTTATTGGTTATCAGTTTTTTCGATTATTCTAACTCTTTTTTCTGACTTAGGAGAGTTTATATGCTATTCACAACTAATCTCATCGGTGTGACCAAAGGAATAATTTCTCTTTTACAAAATCCCGGTAATACGCTGTCTGTATATGATATTGAAGATGGACTAAAAGAGAGTTGGTTACAGCGATTATCTTTGCAATATGTTAAAAGCGATCGGGAGCATCTCACCTTTGTAACTCCTAAATTAAGTTTTATGTCAAGCTATTTTGAAAGCCTTGCTAGAAGCAAGTTTCATCGACAAGTATAATTACTCACTTGCACAAATGAGATGCCTCCTCCCTAACAAATAAACAAACCAATAGATACTTGAGGCAATGATGATTGCAGAATTAAATATCCGGTTAGAAGCCCACGAAAAAACAACCGAAGAGATAAGGCTACGGAAGGAAGATATCGACCGGCAGTCGGCCGAGTTTAACCAGTGGATGACCAGAATCAAAGCAAGGCTGGATGCGATCGCAGGCAAGATCGAACGGGCCAAAAACAACACCAAGTAGAGCGAACGCAAAGCGTTCGCTACGCCAGATCGCATTCTCTCGCTCAAAGGAAAAGGTGCTTCATGAGTTTATTGTCGGCAAATCGATCGCTTCGACCAACTAAC
>NZ_JASJFB010000469.1:0-3094 GCF_030065455.1 Microcystis sp. M53602_WE12
AGTATTTTACAACGGTTTCGCCGCTTTTTTCCTGAACACAAAGATAAAAAACTCTATGGCATACTAGCATCGGTTGACTTATCCCCAGAATTACGGGAAAAAATTCTGCAAGAAGGGTTTTATGTGGCTCGGATTCATGACCAAGTATTTGAACTCGATATTCCTGATAATTTTCAACCTCGACCTTATTAAAAATTTAGATGCGATTGCCCTCTTCCCCAAAGGAAAAACAACTCTCTTATTCATGAATCGGCCAAATTCAGTAAAATAGTAATAGACCAAATCAGAGGGAAAAATTTATCTATGGCAACTACATCAGAAGACGTATGGAGACTCTTAGCCGAATTAGCGACGGCTCAGGCCGAATTAACTGCTGCTCAAAAAGAAACTGACCTACTATTGAAGGAAGTCAGTCAACAACAGAAGGAAAACGCCCAACAACAGAAGGAAACTGACCGACAACTCAAGGAAACTGACCGACAACAGAAGGAAACCGAGCGACGACAACAGGAAACCGACCGACAACTCAAAGAATTAGGACGGCAAATTGGGGGACTTGGTGCAAAATTCGGCAGTTTTACCGAAGGACTTGCCCTTCCCTCAATGGAAACGATTCTCAGACAACGGTTTGGTATGGAAGTTATCAGTCCCAGTGTGCGAGTCAGTAAAGATGGACAACACCTAGAAATTGATGTCCTTGCCTATACCAATGGTGAGCTAAATACTGCCTATATCGTCGAGGTTAAAAGTCATGCTAGAGAAGAATCCATTACACAATTAAAAAGTATTTTACAACGGTTTCGCCGCTTTTTCCCCGAACACAAAGATAAAAAACTCTATGGCATACTAGCATCGGTTGACTTATCCCCAGAATTACGGGAAAAAATTCTGCAAGAAGGGTTTTATGTGGCTCGGATTCACGACCAAGTATTTGAATTAGATATTCCTGATAATTTTCAACCTCGACCTTATTAAAAATTTAAATGTAATCGCTCTATCTTGCCCAAAGGCAGCAACACTTTTTTCTTCATGAATCGGCAAAATTAAGTAAAATAGTAATAGACCAAATCAGAGGAAAAAATTTATCTATGGCAACTACATCAGAAGACGTATGGCGAATCTTAGCCGAATTAGCCACTGCTCAAAAAGAAACTGACAAACAACTGAAGGAGACTGACCTACTATTGAAGGAAGTTAGTCAACAACAGAAGGAAAACGCCCAACAACTCAAGGAAACTGACAAACAACTCAAGGAAACTGACCTACTATTGAAGGAAGTTAGTCAACAACAGAAGGAAAACGCCCAACAACAGAAGAAAACTGACAAACAACTCAAAGAATTAGGTCAGCAAATTGGCGGACTCGGTGCCAAATTCGGCAGCTTTACCGAAGGACTTGCCCTTCCCTCAATGGAAACGATTCTCAGACAACGGTTTGGTATGGAAGTTATCAGTCCCAGTGTGCGAGTCAGTAAAGATGGAAAACACCTAGAAATTGATGTTCTTGCCTATACCAATGGTGAGCTAAATACTGCCTATATCGTTGAGGTTAAAAGTCATGCTAGAGAGGAATACATTACACAATTAAAAAGTATTTTGCAACGGTTTCGCAGCTTTTTCCCTGAACACAAAGAAAAAAAACTCTATGGCATACTAGCATCGGTTGACTTATCCAACGAATTACGGGAAAAAATTCTGCAAGAAGGGTTTTATGTGGCTCGGATTCATGACCAAGTATTTGAATTAGATATTCCCGATAATTTTCAACCTCAAACCTATTAAAACCTCAAAGGCGATGAGAGCATCCCATTTTCGCCAATCGCCTTCTACAGATGGGAAGTTTTCTCCTGAAACTGGTTCACACAGACAATCCCCCAATCCAAAATCCAAAATGAGATGTTCCCAACCCTTCAGGCTTTGGGGAGTCTCACTCGTTCTAATGTCCTTGAAACTATTTCCAACTTAGCGCCTTTAATCCTTCATTTGGGGGGGGAGGTTGCCTTAAGAGAAGTGTATCAAAGTATTAGGGATGTTAGTCGCTGGTGGCGGTGATGCTCATAAATCAATTAGAAGTGCTACGATCAGCACAGGCCACCATAATACATTTTTTTGCCAAATACAATAATTTCTAGGTAATAAAACAATGGCTCAATTACAAACCCTAATGCCTATACTACAAGAATTTCGCCAAGAATTAGCAAAGTTTTATGGAAACCGGTTAGTAAAACTCATCCTTTTTGGTTCACAAGCGAGGGGTAACGCCAATGAGGACTCAGATATTGATATTATGGTCGTATTAAAAGGCCCCATTTCCCCTGGAGATGAAGTGATTCGGATGGCAGACATCGCTACTCAACTAGACCTTAAATATAATACCTTCATTTCTTTGATTCCCATCGCCGATGAAGACTTTGTACATCGACAAACCCCATTAATGGACAATATTCGCCGAGAAGGGATTGTCCTGTGAACCAAAACCAAATTTCGTCCTATATCAATCAAGCTAATGAAGAATTAGAAGCGGCCACCCTATTACTTGAAAAAAATTATTATCGTGCTTGTATTTCTCGTTGCTATTATGCCATTTATTGTACAGTCCAAGCTCTGTTAATAGTTAAAAATATCAATACTCGTAGTCATCGAGGGGTACGACAGCAATTTTCTCAACATTTTATTCAAACAGGGGAATTACCATTAGAACTATCAAAAGCGTTAAGAATTACCTATGA
The DNA here is from genome assembly GCF_030065455.1 of Microcystis sp. M53602_WE12. NCBI lineage: Bacteria > Bacillati > Cyanobacteriota > Cyanophyceae > Chroococcales > Microcystaceae > Microcystis > Microcystis sp. M53602_WE12. Next base: position 2,729 of record NZ_JASJFB010000469.1, read on the forward strand.
TTTACGACAATTAGGAGATTATGATCAAGTTATTGAAATAACTAGGGAACAAACACAAATTGCCTGAGAATACGCCACAGTATTTGTAGAACAAGCAAGCCACTGGCTTAATACACATTAGTTTAGTATAAAGAGATAGATAAATTATCAGGGTAAGCTCATCTAATTTGGTATAAATTGTACTTGACAAAGATTTCTGAATAGGGTAGTAAAATCGCCATAGCACCGTCCCGCACCGCCAGTACCCAGACTTAGCCGCTGCTACCTCTGTATAATTTATAATTAGGGTCTGCTGAAAAAGTTTTTCCTGGGGGTAGGAGTCAGTAGCCGGTCGTCAGGAGTCGGTCGTTTCAGGCTTTGTTGCCC
>NZ_JASJFB010000032.1:0-3724 GCF_030065455.1 Microcystis sp. M53602_WE12
CACACCCCACACCCCACACCCTGCCCCCAGGAAAAACTTTTTCAGCAAACCCTAAGTAGGGAGGCACAATTATTTGTAGGATGGGTTAGCGGTAGCGTAACATAATCGGGCGTTGGGTTTCATGCTTCAACCCAACCTACGTTCATCTTATATTTAATTCCACCCACCCACTTAAAACTCAAATCTGATAACTGATAACTGATTACTGATAACTGATAACTGATTACCGGCGCCGGTCTTGCAGTTTTTTATAGACATCTCGCAGGGGGACTTGATGATGGGCGAGAGCGACGAGGGTATGATAAAAAAGATCGGCCACTTCTGAGGCAATAGCATCGCCATCATTATCTTTGCAGGCCATGACCACTTCTGCCGATTCTTCGCCGATTTTCTTGAGAATTTTGTTATCTCCCCCGGCCAAAAGTTTACAGGTGTAGGATTCCGGATGAGGATCGTCTCTGCGATCGCAAATTACCTTAAACAATTCCGAGAGAGTATCGGCTGCTGGCGGTGATTTTTGCCAATTTACCTGGTGAAAACAGCTTCTTTCGCCGGTATGACAGGCGATATCACCGATTTGCTCAATAGTCAGTAAGATAGCATCACTATCGCAATCGTAGCGAATTTGACGCACTTTTTGGATATGGCCAGAAGTAGCGCCCTTGTGCCATAATTCTTGACGAGAACGACTCCAATACCATGCTTCCCCAGTGGTGAGGGTTTTTTCGAGGGATTCCCGATTCATCCAGGCCATCATTAACACTGTAGCATCAAGATAGTCTTGAGCGATCGCCGGTACTAAACCCTGGGGATTATAAGCGATCGCGTCGAGGGGAATAGCGGAGAGTAAAGAGGACATCAGTTTTTCGCGGTCAAGAATTATGCTGGGATAAATTACCCAAAGCTTAATTATATAGCCTTGAGGAATTCCCCTAAATGGCCGCAGAAAATTACATTAACCGTGAGTGAGGAAAGTTTACATTTCTTAAGATAGACAAGAAAATTTCCGTCCGACCAGTTAAGTAGCTGGTTATAATTAAATTAAAAATGGATTTTAGGTTCGATCCCCCCTGCCCCCCTTGATAAGGGGGGTGCCGATAGGCGGGGGGATCCCCCCTGCCCCCTAGGGCTGATTCATTCTCCGAATCTAATTCTTTTTTTTGCTACCTTTAATCGCTTATGAGGCAAGCAAAGCACGACGTTTTTAAAAATTTTCAGATATTTATTCCAAGAAATCGACTAAAAACGTTGCCAGATAAGGATTTGAGAGAATGACATTTGAGAGAATGAAACGACCCTACCCCAACCCCCCACCCCCCCTTGCCCCCCCGACATCGGGGGGGGTGAGAGAGGTTTGGCTAATCTAAGAATAAGCGGTTTAAATGCGTCTTAGCTTAACAACAATCGGATGTCACCTCGATCGCTTGTTCCGATTCAATGATAATCTGATCATTAACGGTAAAATTCCCAGTTTTGATTTCTTCAGCTTTCAAAAGAATTAAATACTCATAAAAAGCCTGTAATGTACACCAAGCAAAACCGGCTTTTCCGTCCCGGATTCCCCCTAAAATAAAGTACATATACAACCAACGCAAGAGGGGACGACAGGGTAAACGCAGGGATAAATCTTTTAAAGCGCGTCTTCTGGCCACTTCGTTATCACCAAAGAATAAATCCCACCATTTCACCGCACCATTTTCCAATTGAGAGAGAGTTTCTCTTGCTTCATCGCTAGAATAACGATTGTGTTTTTCTATCCAGCGACTTAAACCTTTACTACAGGTGTAATGGGGATAGGTTTCTTGGAGAAAACCGGTTGCTCCCAGACAAACTTCTCTTTCCGTGTGACCATAATCGGAAAACCAGACCTGTCCTTTTTTCAATAAACGCAATTGATAGCGGGGATACTGGGTACTGTGACGAATCCATGTTCCCATAAACATCACTCTTTCGGCCGCATAATAACCCACATTATCTGGGGATTTTATTACCTGTAAACATTCTCGGAATAACTCCGGGGTCATCCGTTCATCAGCCTCTAAAATATACACCCATTCGTGTTTAGTGGGAATGGAACGTAACATCCAGCTGCGTTGTTCTCCGTGACTTTCAAAAGCGTGTTGGATGACACGGACGGGATAACGTTGGGCAATTTCTACAGTGCGATCGTTACTAAAGGAATCCACCACAATAATATCATTAGACAGTTGTGCCGATTCAATGCAGGCGGCGATATCGATTTCTTCGTTATGGGTAAGGATGTAGATAGAGAACATGGGCGATTTTTATAGGGTGATGGAGGTTGGGGGTTGGGGGTTGGGGTGTTGGGGTAGTGGGGAATTTAGGTGAAATTTCCCCATCTCCCTATTTCCCCATCTCCCTATTTCCCTATCCCCTATCCCCTATTCGCGTTAGAATCAATACTTACAGGGAAAGCTAAAAGCTAGAAAACCAAACAGGGCATCTAACCTTTAGCTATTCTTGTTCAACGTCACAGTTATCAATGTGTGCAAGACATTGGTAACTGTTATTTTTGTTTCTTGAAGCGGGAAACCATTCCTAAACCACCCACTGCCAGAAGTCCGAGGATAGTACCCGGTTCGGGGACTTTGGTACCAAATGGAACTTGAGTGAAGTCGTTAGTGGAAGATTGCAGCAGAGACATGCCACCGTCGCTGACGACCCCATATGTATCGATCACTTTGATGCTTTGAACCATGAAAGGCTTAAGATCCGCCATGTCCACACCGCCGTTTACGGATTCTAGGGTTACAAGCGAAGCACCTGCCAGGGTTTTAATCTCCTTGGTAGCCGTATACGTCCCCCCCATTCCAGATACATCTGTATCGAATGAAACAGCGTCGAAATACATCATCGGCATCATGGTTGTGTCGATATCGACTTGGTAGTGCAATTCACCTTTATCACGACCCATGTCCGCTGGATCGTATTGTACAGTCCAAACACCGCTAGTGAGGATGAATGATAGGTTATCGCCGGCAGCAACATCGGCAACAACGCTGAAATCGGAGAACACTTTGTCGCCTAGCGTAACGGAATCATAGACCATACCGCCAATAGAAAGACCATACCCTGACCCAGTAGCGACAAGCACAGTATCGACCATACCCCGGCCCAATGCATCGAGTGGAACGGTAAAAGTGGCAGCTTGAGCAGGAGCGGCGATAGCGGTGGCGATACCGAGGGTGGCTACACCAGAAAGGATTTTGGTTAATTTGTTGGTTGTCATCATAACTGAATTATGCATCGTTAATTGTGTGTACTATAGCCATCAAAAGAAGTTAAGCAAGCGTTAAGCTCGCTGATAACTTTTTTTGCGACTTGACAGAATTATAGCAAAACTTTTCAAAAAAAACAAGTGTTTTAGAATAGGGTGAGCCCATCTCAAACGCTATTGACCATTGACCAATTTGGTCATCCCCTTGCTGTGTGGGCATTTCAAGCGATACCAGTCAATTAAAACAGTTAGGAAATCTTAACATTTGGTCGATTTTTGCTTAACAATTGAGATGGCAAATTCTCCTCAAATATGCCTGAATCACCCTCTGGGTAAGCAACTCACATAAATCAAGTTCATTTTGTTAAGGATTGTTAAGTAGTCATGCAAAATTAATTACCCAAATAAAAAATTAAGAAGTATAATACATAAAAAAACGAAGCAGCAGGAAAATACAATGAGATTGATTAGAGACCTAAACCCCGA
>NZ_JASJFB010000479.1:0-1535 GCF_030065455.1 Microcystis sp. M53602_WE12
AACTTCTAACTCCGCTAGAATAGTAAAGAAATGTAAACAGCCTGTAAAGATTATGACTGAACCACAACCGACTCAAACCCCCAAATTAGAAGATCCCAAATTTGGCTTTAATGACTATGCCGAGCGCCTCAACGGTAGGGCTGCTATGATTGGTTTTGTGATCACCCTGTTGATCGAGTATCTAACTGGCCAAGGTCTGTTATCTTGGTTAGGGTTACAGTAGTTTTTTAGGCTTTTTTAGGCATTCTAGGGGAAATATAGCCTTGAGTGTTAGCTAACGCATACAAGCTTCATGATTTTCCCCGTAGAATCCTTGCAAGACCGAATCACCTCGCTGTTGTGGTGTCCCGTGGGAGCGATTAGGAACTTCAAAATCGCCCACTTCCGAAGCGGCTTCCCCTAGAAGTTTTCCCGCTAGTATATAATCCTGTTTGGATAAACCTCTAGCTTCGGTAAATAACCAAGAAAGGGTATCTCCCGCTAGACAATCGGCCTGTAATTCAATGCCGATGCTCATCCCACCTTCATCGATGCCACCAATACCCCGATTCCACTGAACAGCGTGAGCGGCCTCGTGAGCGACGGCGTAAAGGGGAAATAAAGGATTATCGCTAATACCAGTAACTTGCTTGAGATTGACATAGACTGTATTATCTACAGTGCAGAAAGCCGCTAGGGAAATTACGCCGCAGGGAGTGGTTATCGGGCCATCGCTTAACAAATACTTAAAATTGATCTGGTGTAATTGAGCCGTATATTCAATTACCGCTTCTAGGGCATCCGTAATATCGTCTGCTTGCGCTCTCTGGGCTAGAGGGGATAAAATCAAGAGGGAACTACAAGAAACGGCAGATATCAGGGATAATAACCGTTTAAGGCCAGAGTTAGGTTTCATGGTACTAACAAAGTCGGGAGTGAGGAAGAAGTTTAATTGATCTGAATTAGCCTACCGCTACGATCACAATTTTAAAAGCTATGTATAAGACTTTCAGAGAAAATACAGAATTTACGCGGCTTTTGATCGAAGTTGACAGAATTTCTCCTCAAGGTTGAGGAAATTAATTTGGCACGACCACTGATTGTGTTGAAAATCTGCCCGTCAGTCAGGCAAAAAGCTCCCCATCAGGTCATTTCCCCATCTCCCCACCCCGAACATTCGTTACACTTGTACTACAAGTCTATCCCCATTTCTCGCAAACGAGCCGCCAGCCGTTGAGAACGCTGTCTTTCCGCTTCCAGAGCTTGCTGAGTAGCATTTAATTGCTCTTGTGATGCGGCCGCTTGCTCTTGTGCTGCGGCCGCTTGCTCTTGTGCTGCGGCCGCTTGCTCTTGTGCTGCAGCCGCTTGCTCCTGTGCTGCAGCCGCTTGCTCCTGTGCTGCTTCTTCTGGCAAGGGGATTAAATTGCCTTCTGGGTCATAAAATCTGGCCCAAATTGCCGTTTCTCGGTCAATAGTCCCCTCCCAAGTTCCCAACCAATAGCCTAAGGTTTCGCACCATAACCAGCCGCGCTCGTTTCGTTCTAAAGAATGGTAGC
>NZ_JASJFB010000724.1:0-2886 GCF_030065455.1 Microcystis sp. M53602_WE12
AATTGACAAAAATCGTCCAATGTCTTTCTCTATAAGGGTTCCATCTCTTATAACCCCCGTCCATTACATAACACAAACCGAAGAACCAGAAACTCTGTTTCCGATCTAAAGATACACTTGGTCTGTGTGACAAAATACAGAAGTAAGGTTTTTACTGGTAAAAGTCTGACTTTGGTTGAAAAATCTTTTAGGGAAGTTGCGGAAAAGATGAATTTTCAGATATTGGAATTTAACGGGGAGTCTAATCATATACACGCATTGATTGAATACCCGCCAAAACTATCTATTTCCGTAATGGTCAATTCTTTAAAGGGAGTCTCTAGTCGTAGGTATGGACAAGCTGGTTATCCTAAACCGCACGGGAAAGACGCTCTTTGGTCGCCCAGTTATTTTGTATCTTCTGTAGGAGGTGCGCCACTGGAAGTTCTTAAGTGCTACATTGAAAATCAGGAAAAGCCGTCGTAAAACGACGGGGTTTTAACCCAAATTTTCGATAAATTTCTGGCTGTAGTATATGCCTTGTTGTTGCATCGTTTCTATGTAAGGTTTGACTGCAGCGATCTTTCCCAACTGTTTTGCTTTAATTAAAATACCGATCGAACCTGTAATTGGAATATTGAGAGATTTACACACCTGACGAGCAGCTAATTCATAGATAAGCACTAAAGGGGCTTTTTGTTCTAGTGCAAGGACGATGACTTCTGATTCTCCTCGATCTAGAGTCGGTAATAGTAAGGAAACCTGCTGTTGAGAGGCGATTTCTCGGACAGAAATCCACTGTTCTCGTAATAGATCGATCGAGCCAGTTTTGTCCTGATCGTAAGTGCTGATTTCAAGAGCTACTGCCTTAGGAATAACGATGCTTTTAACTATTTCTTGTAAAAGACCGAGTTGACCAATTCGCGCAAAAGCGATGAGGGGAGTAGCGTTACTTACAATCATCAGGCTCCAGTTTTTCTATTCCCTTTAATTCAACCGCTAACGCCGATTCGTCATAATCAAACAATACAATCCCTTTTTTAGACAAAATATCCATAAATTCTAGGCGATTAATTCTCGCTAATTCCGCCGCTTTTCCTAAAGAAAGTCGCTTTTCTTGAAAATAATAAATAGCGGCCAGAAGTTTAATTTCTTGACCGAGTTCATCAATTCCTATTTTTAAAGCGGCAAGAACATCGGGAGAAAATTCTAGATTTAATATTTCATTTTTCATTCTAAGTACCTAGTTAAAAATAAAGTTAACTTTAGAGACAAGGGAACTCCGGAACAGGGAACAGAAGGGTTTCTGACTTTTTTTAAGATGTCTCTTAATTATTACAGCTTACAGCGTTTCTCATAAAGATGAAGTATAATCTGATTTGGCATCGTCTCCTGACTCCTGATTGAGGTGATTAAACCGCACAGTGCGCTATTATAGCAGCGGGCAGAAGGCAGAAGGAAAATCCTTGCCAGAACTGAATTTTAGCGATTTAGGTTGTCCTAACCAACTCGTTCTCTGCTATAAGTCTTATTAAGGGGGTGTTAGACCGATGCAGGTGAGATAGTGGCAGCAATTCTCATTTTGAAACGATTTTGCCTTGTTTCAGCGATCTAGAGATTCGTTAAGAATTATTAACCCCTCTAGATGCAAGGGTTTTGATGTCATGAAACCTTAAAATGAGAATTGCTGATAATACCTCCCATCGACTCTACCCACTTTATATCCATTTTGTCCTTAATATCCTGCAAGAAGGACAACATATAGCTTTAATGAAGCATTTTCTTAAACCTTTTTCCCCCGGAGAAGATCGTTTCGCTAATATCGAAACCACTAAAGCTGAGAACGGTGGGCCGATTTTGGCCGAAGCGCTCGCTTATCTGGAATGTCGGGTGGGACAACGAATGGAGTGCGGTGATCATTGGTTGATTTATGCGATCGCAGAAAAAGGTAAGGTTTTACACCAGGGTTTAACCGCTATCCATCATCGCAAATCTGGCAGTTATTATTAATTTGTTGTTATGATCATTTCAGGGGGTGTGTTAAGGCAAAATAACGCACCCTGATTTATCAGAAAATAAATTCTTATGAAAAGTATTGTTTTAATTGTTGGCTTTGAAACCTTTAACACCAATTTATATCGGCAATCGGGCCTGTTGGCTAGTTCTAAATGTCCCGATTTAGAGGTAAAAGTATTTAGCGATAAATCCTTGACGAGCGAACCGGAAATAGTCGAGCAAGCTTTAGCCACTGCCGACGTTTTTTTTGCTAGTTTGATCTTCGATTACGATCAAGTTACTTGGCTGCGGCAACGAGCGGCACAGATTCCGATTCGCTTAGTTTTTGAGTCTGCTTTAGAGTTAATGAGTTTAACCCGTTTGGGAGAATTTGCCATCGGGGATAAACCAAAAGGAATGCCAAAACCAATTCAATTTATCTTGAGTAAATTTTCCAGTGGCAAGGAAGAAGATAAGTTAGCTGGTTATCTCAGTTTCCTTAAAACTGGCCCGAAACTGCTGAAATTTATTCCCGCTAAAAAAGTTCAAGATTTGCGTAATTGGTTAATTATTTACGGTTATTGGAATGCGGGAGGAACTGAAAATGTTGCCGCTATGTGTTGGGTAATTGCCCAAAAATATCTAGGATTAAAAGTACGGGAAATACCCGAAGTTATCGAAACTCCCAATAGGGGACTATTACACCCCGATTATCAGGGTTATTTTCTCACTCCCCAAGAATATTTAGCTTGGTATAAAAAAAATAAATCTCTTGATAAACCAGTGGTGGCACTGCTGCTTTATCGGAAGCACGTTATCAGTAAATTGCCCTATATTAATCAATTAATCCGTCATTTTGAAACGGCTAATTTAATTCCCCTACCCGTGTTTATTAACGGAGTGGAAGGCCAT
>NZ_JASJFB010000315.1:0-3746 GCF_030065455.1 Microcystis sp. M53602_WE12
AGCAATTTCGACGATTAACTCTGGCGCACCTTCGACATAACCATCCTCACTAATCGTTGATTGTCCACCATTTTTAATTCTTAATAGTGCATCGGGTTGAGGTTCATTGTCCGCATCAAGACGTACCGTACAATTATCGCCTAATTGCAGATTGGGAGTAAAGGCTTTATAGACACTTAGCCAACCTATAATATCAGCATGGGGTTCACCATGGTTCTTAATTCTGAGAGGAGAAGCCATAATATAAACAATTCCTTCAATCAGTTCTGCCTTTTTCAGATTTGGCATAGCATTATATCTACGCTCAAATTCACGACGAGTAAGCTTGTCTCCATTTTCTAGGCGTGGAATTGTTTGAGGAGACTTGGCTAAGGTAATGGGTTCGACGGTAATCATGGGGGTTAATTTGCCTAATTAAATACTTGAGAAACTTTTAAATTGAGTTGATTAAATATAGAGGATTTTACTAAGTCATCATTGCTAAAATTACCAATTTCTGTATAAGTATTTTCTCTTAATTCTAAGACTAAAATGGTTTGAGTTTGAGGATCAACTATCCAGTATTCGGGAATCCCACAATCTTGATATTGGCTTCTTTTAGCGATGTAATCTCTCTCTCTTTGGATTTCTCCGGGGCTAACGACTTCAATGACTAATAAGGGGGGTGCCATGGTAAGAAGAATCGTATTTCTCTGGGAGAGTAATTGAATATGTTCTTCTCGAATAATGGTTAAGTCAGGGTAACGGTTTTTCGGTTCGCCTCTCACTTCTAATTCTAAACCATGTCCTCTGACTCTCCGATGTCCAACAAGGGAGGCAAATTTGAGAAAAAGAAAGTTAGCGATTTCAAAGTTAAGTCCTGATTCTGGCGGCATTTCTACCAATTCTCCGTTAAATAATTCATAGTGTTCCTCTGAATTATCCTCATAATGTAGATATTCAGCGAAGGTTTGAAAGCGGGGTTTTGTGGTTAACATAATTTCTCATCTCTTTTTGTTGTTTAATTGATTTTTATGGCAACCAAGAGCGATCTAGTAATTGTTCTAGTGAGTAAGGACATTGAGAGGGAAAAATCACAGTATTCACTGTTTTGATTTTGACAAAACCTAACGCATCTTGGTAGATCGAGTTTAATTCTTCCTCTAAATAATTGTGGAGATTGGCTGTCATTTTTCGCCCTAATTGAGTACGGAAGTTATAAATTTCTTCCTGCCAATGAATTGTATTATATTCTGCTTCCTTTGTCCAGTATTGCAGTAATAATAAATGGCGGATAACCTGTTCTAAAAGACTGGCTACCGCATTTTTCTTTTCTTTGCCCAAATCCTCTAATTCCTCGATTAAATGTTCTAAGTCTAGTTGTGAAAATTGATGATTTCTGAGTAGGCTAACGGTTTCTCCTAGCCATTGAGAGTCATCAATCTCATAGAGTTGTTTTAAGTCGTGAATTCTTTGCATCATTGATGGTCTCCATTAGCTGTTTTATCGTTTTGACTGTCTTGACATCAGAGAAGTTTCGTGGTTAACATAAAATTTACTCCATTCCAAAATACTTATAATAGTAAAGCCTAACGTTTTCGATTCTCGTTTTTTCTAATTCTTGTTGGGCTGTGCCTACCCACATATTCGGTAAAATATCTTGATGTTGACAAAAGCTGTGAACTCTTTGGGCGGTATCATTAAGCTTAAAGTAATTGATTAAATTCTGACGATTTTTGAGAGAGTAGTAAAGCACTGGGTTATTATTTGCTTTTGATAAACCTGTAAAAAATAGATCTGATGCTTGGAGAGGTTTTAAGGCTGATTTAGGAAAATGTTGCCACACTTGATTGATGGTTTCTGGTTTGAAAAAATCATCTTCTCTAATCTCGGCATAAATTTCGATTGCACTCTTACCATTGAAATAAAAATCAAACCCAATTAGGTGAACAAACCCACTGAGATAATTACTATCAGCAACACCGTCACTTAAAACAAAAGCGGTTGCTAGTTTTTCGGGATAATCCCCAATTCTGATGTGCATTTTTAGACTAGAATCGGCAAGATTGGTTCTTAAGTCAATACCAGCAGTTAGGACTTCTAGCTTGCTAAAGTCAAAATTATCTCCTAAAAATCCCTGTAATAAAGAATAATCTAATTGAACACCCACACGGTTCTCCACTTGCTGAAAAAAAGCTAGAGATTGAGCTAGATATTTTTGCCACTCTTGAGCTTTATCTTTAAAAAAGAGCAAAAACCTTGAGGCAATCAGTTTATCCAATTCTATCTTACAAGAGGCTTCAATAGTACAATCGCCCTCAACCCCCATCACGAAATCTTCAAACAGCCGCAAAGGATAAATCGGCTCAACATCGAAAGCTTGTTGATGGTTACGAATAAATTGTAGCCTTTGCTCTTTGAGGGAGCTTTTTTGAATGTCAGCAACTATCATAAATTTCAAATTTCGCTTAAGAATATGCCAAGAAAACCTCGAAATTTACAAGCTGGTTATTCCTACCACGTCACCACACGCTGCAATAACCGAGAATTCAAATTATCCAAGCGGGAATGCCGGGAGGTATTTCTTTATGCCATCAAGAAGGCTTTAGACAAACACCAGTTTAGGCTTTATGCTCTCTGTATCATGTCTAATCATGTCCATTATCTCATTGAACCTGCCCAACCTGAAGATTTACCCAAAATCATGCACTTCCTCAACTGGTACACGGCGATGTGATCCCCCCGCCTTCGGCTTCCCCCCTTATCAAGGGGGGCTAGGGGGGATCGCACAGGACACTTTTGGGAAAAGCGGTATTTTGGCGATGGTTTCCCTCCTTCAGATAGAGAAAGGGCGTTAAATACCTTACGTTACATTCACGGCAACCCGAAAGCAGCAAAAATGCGTTCTGGCTTCTTCTATGATTTCAGTAACTACGGCAGTTATGAACGTTTAACCGATGACGGCTTAACTCAATGGCATCCTGCTTTTCTTAAACTTGGTGACAGCTTAGAAGAATGTGCCAGAAAGTACAAAGGCTTTTGCCAGAAATACAAACCCAAGGAGAAGAACACCGCTACCCGATAACCCTGGGGGAGTAAGCTATTGGCAGGGGTTCATCTCCCTGAATCTAAATCTTTTAGCACTCCTCAACCAAGGAAAAGGGAGACAGCAGAAGAGCAAAAACCTGTACTCCCCCGCTCCCTCTCTCCCCTGCTCAAGAAGCTTCTCCCCGGGTTCCAGGTATCCGAAAGCCAGGAATTAACTAGGGTTGTAGGTCAATTCCTTGAGGCAAACCGTGCGCCCTGGCAAGGAGAAAAAGTCTTTTGACATTTTTTGAGGTTCGTGCTAGAATCAGGGGGATTACTCTGCGTCGTCTCCCGCAAAAGGAATCCCATGTGGATTGTTACCCCAGAAATGGGGGCGATCGCATTGCCATCACGAGAGACGGTAGCGGTATTTTCCCGTTGGACAGGAGCAGCGTTGCGGGGTGTCAGTTTTTTAGTTTTCATGGGGTAAGTCCGACCTAATTTTTGTCGATTCCAACCGTACTACCTCTTTTCTGCCGAGTCAATAGTTTTTAAGTGAATTTGTGTTAAGTTTTTGTTGAAATCATTTTCTCCAGGAGAAAAACCTACTTTTAGTCCTAGAATAGTTGGGAGGTTAGTCATTAGTAATTTTCTCAGCTAATTGTAATAGTTTTGGCGAGGGCAAAGGTTTATTTTCTTGAGTATATATATCTACCAAATCTTCTCAAACTTCTTGGGCA
>NZ_JASJFB010000802.1:0-3177 GCF_030065455.1 Microcystis sp. M53602_WE12
ATAAGGCCTCAGCTAGGTTAATAGCCTGTTCGTTTTCTGCATCGTTTTCTATTACTTTTGGTAGATACTCGGCTAGTAACCTTCCGTAGGTATCACGGTTTAAAGTAAGGGTCATTTTTCCACTCATCTTTGTCATACTCCCCGTGAGTCAAAATGTACTTGATGTAAATTACTTGGTCTTTGTAAACGCTATCTACAATTAAACGATAGGGATTACCTTTGATATTAAAGACCGTGAAATTACCAACGGCTTCTGCTTGAGAATACACAGCTTGAACTTCAGCCAGGTTTTTCCACTCTGCTTTACTAGCAATTTTATACCAAGTATTAATGGCATTAACAGCATCGGCGTGTTTTCCAGAAAATCGCCGCAGTTGTTTACGGCTGATGATGTGCATATTCTTATTGATTTAGAATAGCTATTGTATTCTAGTTTATCATAGTCTTATTTGCGCCACCAACCCGATGTCGGGGGGGCAGGGGGGGGTGAGGGCGATTAACCATCTCTGCCATTACTTATGAAAAATGGTATTATCCAACAGAGTTTTTAGATTTATTCAGCAAACCCTAATTACAAACACTTACTTAACATCATTTTACCGTTCCCCGTTCTCTTAATCCTCTTTCAGATCGCCAATCAGCAACGAATCGGGAGAGTTTGCTGATAGCCAAGGGCTAAGAGATGACAGAGTTGGTGATATAGTAACTAAAGATCACACTTAAATCTAACCTTGCCATAGATGCACAAATCTCGAATCTGGCAACCCCAAAAATCTCCCGTCTCTAACATCAGTTTTAGCGATGAAATGAGGTAAGAATTTTGACGAAAATACTTAGCGATCGCATGGCCGTTTATCTGCTCATCGGTGGACTCCTGTTTAGAATAATCATCGCCTTGGGGCTTTATCCCGGTTACGATGAAGCCTATTATTATGTTTACAGCCATAATCTAGATTGGAGTTATTTCGATCATCCGCCAATAGTAGCGATTTCCACGGGTTTTGGGACTTGGATCACCGGATTAGTCAATCAATTTACCATTCGCTTCGGGACTCTCCTTCTCTATACGGGCAGCCTCTGCTTGCTATATCTGACGGCTTTAAAATTGTTCAGTCTGCCGGTCGCCAGAATGACTTTAGCGATCGCCACTCTCATCCCCATCTATGGGATCGTCTTCGGGATTCTCTCGCAGCCAGATAGTCCTTTAATCTTTTTTTGGTCATTAACAGTCTATTTAGCTGCCCAAGAATTCTGGCCAATTCGGGAAAAAAACTATCATCCTAGCTATCGTCTCGCTTATATTGGACTTGCCGTAGGATTGGCGGTTTTAAGTAAATATCACGGCTTTATTTTGGGCTTTGGTTTAGTTTTATTTTGTCTGACCACTCCCCGCTATTGGCCTGTATTTAGATCGCCCTGGTTAGGATTAGGATTTATTCTCTTTTTGATAACTTTATTGCCGATTATCTACTGGAATATTAACCATGATTGGATTTCCTTTCGCTTTCATTTAGAAGACCGTTTTTCTGGAGAAACGAAAACCTTTAATATTCTTGGTATTCTCTCGGTTGTTGGCATTAGTATCGCCACGATGTTTCCTCCTTTCGGTCTGCCGATGTGGTGGGTGACATTTAAAAGCTTTGCCGAACAAATTCCTAACTTTATCTCGAAAAAAAGATTTTTTCATCGAGAAGAAGAATCACTAAAAAAATGGTTAATTCTCTCGGTTTCTCTGCCCTTAATCCTGGGAATGCTTTATGTGGGTGCTTCCCATTATCTCGCCCCTAGTTGGATTTTACCTGGGTTCTGGTCCTGTACAATTTTATTAGGAGAAAAGGTCAATACTTGGCAGCAATCTTCTCGAATCTGGGTAAAAAGATGGTTATGGGGATCGGGAATTTTTATCGTTACTATTTTATCTATAGCAATGCTTCACGTTACTTTTGGCACTTTCCAAAAACCTAGTCAATACGCAATTTTTGGGGGAATTATTGCCCCAGAACAAGACCCTTCTCGGGAAATTGTCGATATCAATCAACTGCGCCAAGGCTTTGCTAATTCGCCCGAATTATTAGCACTCTTAAAAGATTCTAGCTTCGTTTTTACCCATAGTTTTTATGTGACAGCATGGCTAGATATGGCCCTTTATCCCCTAGTTCCTATTCCCGTCACCTGTTTTAACAACGATCAAAGGGGTTATCAAATTTGGTTTAATCCTCAAGAATGGATCGGTAAAAATGGTTTATTAATTACTACAAATAGTTCTCTAGAAAGACCGGAAATAATCGATCGCTACCGTCCCTATTTCCAAGATATAACTAAAGTAGCTGTCATTCCGATCAAGCGCGGTGGTGTCACCATCGAACAATTTCATGTTTACCAAGCTAAAGGACTAATTAAAACTTATCCTTAAAGCAGTTATAGCGGGTAGGGGATAGATAAAATAGTTCATAGATACTGATAACTTCTATCTCCTGAATTTTGTAAACTTTTTTACTTTTTGCTTGATAAATATGTCCATTCATCGAGTGCGTATTGCTAGAGATAAAGGGGAATTTGTCCAGTCCTTAGTTAATTTTAATCAGGGAATTGGCCCCTTTCAAACCTATGCTGATGTCATCGCTTTTGCGGCGGCTTTAGGGGTAAAATATCAGGAGAGGGTGGCGATAGAAAATGTAGCGAAGGAACCCTCACCTATTAACCTAGAAATTTTTATTTCTCGTGGCTACGATACCCTAATCAAATTATTGGCAGTCAATGAATTCCAAGACACGAAAATTCTTTCTCCCCACGGGGTAGATTCGGAAGCTTTGCGAGTGACAATTTTCGAGGAATATGCCAACGCCGGTTTAGCAAGATTAGAACGAGAATTGCGCGGTGCGGTGGATTATACTGAAAGATTATTGTTAATTATCAGTCAGGAACGTTTTCGAGAAATTACTGCCACAACGGAATTCGATTTAGGCAGATTTTTGTAGTAGAAATCTTATCCCTAACTCTCCTGACTCCTAACCCCACCAATAAACTTTTTCAGCAGACCCTACTTAGGGTTTGCTGAATAAATCTAAAAACCTTGTTGGGTAAGACTTTTAGACTTTTTGTCAATCAAAAAGTACCGGGCATGGGAGTGATCAGGGGGAAAATTCCTGGACTTTTTCCCTGAAAATTAGGTAATTG
>NZ_JASJFB010000703.1:0-1539 GCF_030065455.1 Microcystis sp. M53602_WE12
GCTGGGTTAGTATTAAACAAAGACATCATTCAACGATTATTGAGGAAAGACATCATGAAAGAATCTGTTATCTATCAAGAAATCTGGTCGGAAGGTTTACAAGAGGGACGACAAGAGGGACGACAAGAGGGACGACAAGAGGGAGAAGCTAACCTCGTTTTACGTCTATTAAATCGCCGTATAGGTAGCATCTCTCCTGAATTATCGCCCAAGATCCGAAATCTTGACCTAGAACAGTTAGAAAACTTAGGCGAAGCTTTGTTAGATTTTCAGTCATTACAAGATTTAGAACAATGGCTCGAAAATTGCCAAATAAATTAAGTACAAGAGAACTAAGTCTCCAGTCTATTCCCTCGGCACAGGGTAGCTGCAAGCATTTGGCTATCCTTTTCTTGAGCTTGTGATACACTAACCAGAAATCTATCAATTTTCCCCCTGTGAGGAGAATAGTCCTGTAATACTAGCAGAACTTGTCAAAAACTTCGTTGGGGAAGGTGTCACTTATAAATTTTTCTCTCTTAACCCTCTCTGGTGCCACCGGGGGCGATCGGGCGGCTGTCAAGTTGGGGGTCGGGGTTGGGCTATCTGGGAGGAATTGCCTGTTATCTGTTGTTTTGGTTGGTACAATCAAGCCATCGCTTCGATCAATTGCTAGAGTATCGACTGGCTTTTGTGATCGTCGGATTATGGCTGCTCTTTCTTTCTCTCCCGGCTCTAGCTTGGTTGCCTCATCAGTCGCAACCGCCCACCATTCCCCTTTCTCGGTTAATTCGCCAATCCTACCATCAGGTCTGGCATACGCTGGGCTATTTTAGGCAAAACCAAGAGATTTTTAAGTTCTTAGTCGTATTTTATTTGATTTCCGATGGAATTGTAACCCTGAATAATTTTTTGGGCATCTATCTCAATCAGGAGTTTGGGTTAAGCGTTGCTCAAATCTTGCATTTAGGACTTTTATTTAGGGTCTGCTGAAAAAGTTTTTCCTGGGGGTAGGAGTCAGGAGTCAGGAGTCGGTCGTTTCAGGCTTTGTTGCCCTTGTTTTTTGTACCAAGCGATGTACCACAAGAAGGATAATGCAAGGTTTTTGAAAGTCCCAATCCTATTTTCGCAGCACTAACATCGGACTTTAACAGGTCAAAAGCCTTATTTTAAAAGGGTTTTACCATTATTCAGCAAGCCCTATTTAACCTGATCTCCATTCCCTCGACGATCCTGTTCGGTTTATTGAGTAACTACTGGTCATTACGAGCGATTTTATCTCTTTTAGTCGGAATTTGGACGGTTATTATCTCCTTGATGCTCCTCAGCACCCATCCCGCTACACCGCTTGTCCTAGCGATTTTAATGGGATTAGTCTTCGGTTCGACTCAATCCCTCTGTCGGGGGTGGTTCGCCCAATTGACATCCTCACCGCCGTAAAACGGACGGTGATTCCCAAACCTCACGATTTAGGTTTCTGCTTCTTTCCCTTGCGGGGTTCCGCACCTGCCTTAACAGATTTACTCTGTTCTGGTCTTATGGTCGCTCTACAGACTGACA
>NZ_JASJFB010000717.1:0-5060 GCF_030065455.1 Microcystis sp. M53602_WE12
TGGGGTGTGGGGTGTGGGGTGTGGGGTGTGGGGTTTTATCGATTTTCAGGTGGTCAACTACCTAATTTTCAGGGAAAAAGTACCTGAATTTTCCCCCCAATCACTCCAATGGTCGGCACTTTTTGAGGTCAAAAAAGTCTAAAAACCTTGTTGGATAAGGTTTTTAGATTTATTCAGCAAACCCTACATATATTTGCGAAGACTTGAGTAAATGTCTCTGTTTCTACGATAGTCCCGATGAAGCGGCGGTAAAAAGAGCCAGAGAAGTGGTCGGCGCACCTATAGATAGTTTGACCTCGATTGAAAATATTCACCCCTAGGAGAAAACAATTATGCTTGATCGAGGCTCCGAAATCCTTTCTTTTCTGGAAGAAAGAGCCACTGACCTCAACAACGGTACAGCTAATCTCAACGTCGGTTGGGCCCTAACCAAGCTAGGAGAATCGGGCTGGTTCGGCTATGCTATACCTGAAAGCTTAGGAGGCCGGGGTGGCTCCTTATTACAGGCAGTAGAGGCGATCTCCTCTGTGTCCCAATGCTGCCTGACCACCGGTTTTGTTTTCTGGTGTCAGCGCGTCTTCATTCAATATCTGGCCGCCAGTAATAACACTTACCTACAAAACAAAATTCTACCAGCTGTTCTCAAGGGAGAGATAGCCGGAGCGACAGGACTCTCCAACGCGATGAAGTACCTCGGCGGTATCGAGGAGCTGCGTTTACAAGCAAAGATCGAGGGGGAAAACGTCACTGTTAATGGCTTCCTGCCCTGGGTCTCTAACCTCGACTCTAAGGGAGAATTCATAGTGGCCGTTGCCGCTCAAACTAGATCTGGACAAACTCTTATCCTCGCCCTTCCCTCCTTCGCAGAGGGGTTAAAACGGGGTGAAGACCTACAATTATTGGGTTTACAAGCTTCCCGCACCAGTACCCTTGAATTCGATCGAGTTCAGTTATCTCACGACTGGATTATCAGCTTGGAAGCAGCAAAATTTTTACCCTCAGTCCGCCCCTGTTTCTTGCTGTTACAATGCGGACTGGCCCTTGGCATTACGCGTAAATCCCTTGGGGAGACAGAGAAAAGTTTAGGGGGAAAGGCAGCGGTAGCCAGCGATCGTTATTTCTTCGCCCGGGAGCGTCTGACTCGTCTAGAAAAGAAAATCGAGCAATTCAGCACCCTAGAAAGCTTCGATCTCGGAGGGACACGCCAACTATTCACCCTCAGAGTGGACATTACCCGGTTAGCGGTGGAATCCGTATGGTTAGAAGCGGAAATTAAGGGAGGAAAAGGCTATTTCCGTAATAGCGACACGGCCCGACGGCTGCGCGAGGTCGCCTTTTTACCGGTGTTAACTCCGAGCCTGATTCAACTAGAAAGAGAATTACAACGTCAGTCCTCTACCGATAAAATTCTCACTGGCGAACTCGATCGAGCGGGGGTGAGGGAATGAGCATCGCCACTGATTACCCCGTCCTCAGCCTCAAAAATCTCCACAAACGCTATAAAACCCGCCATGGCTACCGTACCGTTTTTGAGGATATTAACCTACAGGTGCGCTCCGGTGAGGTGGTTTGTTTGCTTGGGGCCAGTGGTTGCGGTAAATCTACCCTCCTTGCTACCGCCGCTGGTTTGCAAAGTGCCGATGGCGGAGAAATACAATTGCACTCACGACCCCTACAAGCACCAGACATCCGCAGCTCGATCGTCTTTCAATCCCCCGCCCTTTTACCTTGGTTAACCGTTTGGCAAAACGTGGCTTTTGGTTTGAAATTAAAGCGGATGCCCCGCCTCGATCATCAGCAATTACGCGAAAGGGTTCACACCGCCGTTAAAAGCGTCAAACTAGAGGGCTTCGAGCGTGCCTATCCTCATCAACTATCGGGCGGTATGGCTCAGAGAGTTTCTCTAGCCCGCGTCCTCGCCCGCCGCCCCTCTCTCCTCCTCCTGGATGAGCCGTTTAGCGCCCTCGACGCGATCACCCGTTTCGAGATGCAAAAACTCCTCCTAGAAGTCATAGCTCTCTATAACAGCACGGTTCTCCTCGTTACCCACGACATCGACGAGGCCCTATTAGTGGCTGATCGAGTTCTTCTCATGGGCCGTCATCCGGTGGGCATCCGCCGAGAATGGACCATCTCGATGCCGAAACCCCGTTTCGAGTCAGCCAAGCTTTTGAGTGATCTACGCCGGTCAATTTTTCAAGAATTAGCCCTTGTGATGACACTGTAAATCTATGAACCTACACGATAATTGTGCTTGTTGCGGCATGAGCCGTCGAGATTTCCTGAAACTTTCGGCACTGTTTACCAGTTCCTTCGGGGCAGCGATCGCCGCCGATAATTGGAATCTCCCCGTTAACGCCAATGCCAACGATCAGCCTGTGAAAATCGGTTATCTACCGATTACGGATGCCGCCCCCCTATTGGTGGCCCACTCGCGAAAACTTTATCAAGCGGAAGGTTTAACTGCCGAACAACCGCGCCTATTCCGCTCTTGGGCGCAGATTGTTGAGGCCTTTCTCGCCCGGCAGGTGAACGTTATTCACGTTCTTTTTCCCACCTCGATCTGGATTCGTTACGGGCGCAATTTCCCCGCTAAAATCGTTGCTTGGAACCATACCAACGGTTCAGCCCTCACCGTCCTTCCCGATATTGAAAATCCCAGGGAATTGGGAGGCAAAACGATCGCGGTTCCTTTCTGGTATTCCATTCATAATTTGGTCTTGCAACAACTCTTACAACGTAACGGGCTGAAAATAGTTCGCAAAGCCAAGGACGCGCCGATCGCGTCTAACGAGGTTAATCTAGTGGTTCTCCCGCCCCCGGATATGGTATCAGCCCTCGCCAATAAGAGCATCGGTGGTTATATCGTTGCTGAACCTTTCAACGCGGCGGCGGAAAATCTCAAAACCGGTAGGGTTCTCCGTTTCACCGGCGATGTCTGGAAGAATCACGCCTGTTGCGTTGTCTTTGTTCACGAGGAGGATATTAGGCAACGGAAACAATGGACGCAGAGGGTGGTAAACGCCCTCGTTAAAGCTCAACTCTGGTCCCGGGGCAATCGCTCCGAAGTGGCCCGGATTCTCTCTAAAGATGGTGGAAAATATACGCCTCACCCGCTGCCAGTATTGCAACGGGCGCTTACTTACTATGATCGCAATTTCTATAAAAAAGACGGGGCGATCGAGAATCCAGACTGGCAAGTCAACCGGATCGATTTCCAGCCCTATCCTTTCCCTTCCTATAGGTCGGAACTGGTACGCTTGCTCAAAACCACTCAGGTAGAAGGAAATACGGATTTTCTCCAAAAACTGCAACCCCGACAGGTGGCGCGGGATCTCGTGGATGACTCTTTTGTCCGTAATGCCTTGCAACAGGTGGGCGGACCGAAAGCTTTCGGCTTACCGAATAATCTCTCCCGCATCGAGACGATCAAATTTTAAGAATCCGAACCTATGAAGTCACAATCTTTGACCTCCCCGCCAAGAGCTTTACTACCCTTATGGGGTATCGGTTTTGGATTATTGCTCTGGTGGCTATTTACCAGTCCTCTATGGCACTCAAACCCGATTTTAAATGATTTTTCCCCTGAGCGATCTTTTGTCGCTTTATTACGTCTTTTTGTTGGGGGGGAGATTATGCCCCATATCCTCACCAGTTGCCGCCGGGTTATTGTGGGCTTGGCCCTCGCTAGTGCCATCGGTGTGCCGTTGGGGGTATTAATCGGGTTGTATCGCTCCCTTGAATCGGCTTTGTCAGCCCTATTTCAATTTCTACGCATGATTTCGCCCCTTTCTTGGATGCCTTTAGCGGTGATGGTTTTGGGAATTGGTGATCTACCCGTGTATTTTTTGCTGACGGTGGCGGCCATCTGGCCGATCCTTCTCAATACGGCTGCTGGGGTTAATGCGGTTGATCTCTCTTGGTTGACTTTAGCCCGCAGTCTCTGTGCTACCCGAGGGGAAACGGTTTTCCAGATTATTCTGCCTGCGATCCTCTCCCATCTCTTAACTGGTTTCCGTTTGGCTATAGGTATTATCTGGATCGTTCTTGTCCCGGCGGAAATGCTGGGGGTTAGTGCGGGTTTGGGTTATTATATTCTCGATACACGCGATCGACTCGCCTATTCAGAGTTGATGGCGGTGATTCTCGTTATTGGCGCGATTGGTTATCTGCTCGATTGGGGTTTGCGTCTGGCTCATCGCTCTTGGACGCATCAAGATTAGCCTATTGGTTCAACTATGTGGGAAGTGGGAAGTGGGAAGTCTTGGCGCTTTTCCTTAGTTGAAAGAGCGGGCCAGACGACTAACCCCAGTATGTAATAACTGTTCCAAACTTTGGCGATCGCTGATGGCTTGAAGATTGATCACAAAACAGGTTAAACCCAGTCCAAAGAGGATAAAAGTGGGGGCCATAACCACACCAATCATTAACCAGGTGGCGACGTGGAGAAACATGGTGATGGCGAACAACAAAGCTAGGGAAGCAATGGGGAAGACTTGACGGGTAGGACGACCGAAATAGAGAAAAAGAACGGTTAAAACGGTGGTTACTAAGTTAGCGGGTACTAAAAAGGCACAAATCGAGACGCAATAGTGGCGGGAAAATTCAGCGAGGGTATTAAAATCTATCATTAATATTACTTTACAATTGCCTGAGTCTTAGTACTCTCGATTGTAGCGGAAAATTTACTTGACATCCTCGCCGCCGTAAAACGGACGGCGATTCCCAAACCTCACGATTTGGGTTTCTGCTTCTTTCCCGAAGGATTTTTCGCACCTGCCTTAACAGATTTACTCTGTTCTGGTCTTATGGTCGCTCTACAGACTGACACCGCAAGCCCTGCGGCCAAAATATTTTTACTGGCGTTAATATCTCGGTCATGGTGAGTCCCACAGTCTGGACAGTCCCACTCTCGAATATTTAACGGCATTTTCTCAGCAATATGCCCACAATTACTACATCCTTTAGAACTAGGAAACCATCTATCTATTTCGATGTAATTTCTTCCATACCAACGGCATTTATAGGCTAATTGTCGGGTGATTTCTCCCCAGCTTACA
>NZ_JASJFB010000314.1:0-2908 GCF_030065455.1 Microcystis sp. M53602_WE12
AAATTACTGGTGCAAGTTGGCAATCTTGTAATGTACCGCAAGTCCTTCGTCATCGCTGTGCTTATCTAAATGGTTGCCTTTTTTAACTTTTTTATTGATCTCATTAAGCATTTCTACTTATTGCAAAGGTGAGATGCTCCCCTGTGGAATCAAAACAATCCCAATGACAGGATTGCAGAGGATGGGCAGTGGGGTCCAAATACCGCCGCTCGTCTCGGTAAATCTCCTGCTAATGGCTTTGCTAATGGTCCGACTCTAGACACAGGGGTTAATGGTGGGGGTAGCGTTGAACTAGGAGATCGCTTATTGCAACTCACGCGCCCACTTTTGGAAGGAGATGACGTGCGTCAAGTTCAGCAAGCATTAGTCCGCAATGGTTTCCAGTCAACAGTTGATGGTTTCTTTGGTCCAAAGACAGAAGAAGCAGTTAAAGCATTTCAACAACAGAAACAATTGCAACCTGTTGATGGCATCGTTGGACCTGCCACGCTTGCGGCTTTGGGACTCTCATCTTCCTAAAGGCAAACTGACATCAATAACCATGGAAACTATCGAAAACAAAATGCAAGGAGAATTTGCACAATGATCGGTCCAACCTTACGTTTATTTGACGGATTTGACCACACTTCTCCTCAACTTCGAGACGAAGTGATGGAACTGCAAGAACTGCTCAATGCCAAAGGAATTGCTGTCGTTATTGATGGCTTCTTTGGACAGGCAACCGAAATGGCTGTCAAACAATTTCAACGCTCTCGTGGTTTGGATGATGATGGAATTGTCGGTCCGCTGACTTGGGCAGCATTATCAGACGAGCAACCTCCCAATCTTGAACTTGTGTTTGCCACGACAATTGCTCGCAATGATGCTTCCATGCTCAGACAATTAGAAGCCGCTCAACAGTTTAGAGCTTTTATTGAAGAAGGAGCTAACCAACAGGGCTTTCCGATTGCTGTGATTGCGGGCATTGGTTCACGAGAATCTCACTGGGGATTACTCTTAAATCCACCTGGCCCTTCTGGTACGGGAGATTTTGGTCACGGTCGGGGACTGATGCAAATTGATGACCGTGCTTTTCCTCAGTTTACCTCTACTGGTAAGTGGAAAGATCCCAGAGAGAACATTCTCTTTGGCTGTCAAGTTCTTGCTGACAACCGAGCTTTTATGCAACGCAAGACTAATTTGCAAGGCAAAGAGCTTATCCGTGCCGCTTTAGCTGCATACAATTCTGGACCTGGAAATGCCCTAAGAGCTTTGCTCGACCACGGAGATGTTGATTTCTTCACTGCTAACCGGAATTATGGCAAAGATACTCTCAGTCGAGCCGGATGGTTCCAGTTACGTGGTTGGAGTTGACTAACAAAGTAAGTAGAGTTGTTGCATGAGCTAAATTATTGTCAACAACTCTATATTATTGCTCAAAGTTTTTAAACAATTTTATTGCCGAGATTTTTTCTAATTATGCCATTTACCGCCAAAGTCATTACCACAGCCGAATGGGGAGCGAGACCGCCAAAACTGGGAACGTTTCCTTTTAAAAGAACAGTTCCCCGTTATGTCATCGTCCACTATTTTTGTAAAAGGAGGTAAAAGCCACAATTAAACTTAAAACTCCATACATCGATCCAGTTTTATCCCCAAAAAAGAGGTGAATGACAATGAAAAAATCAATTGTTAAATGGATGCTTACTGCATTACTAACTACTGTTTTTGTGACTTTTGCCTATGGATTAGTTACCAACGTCTTAGCTCAAACTCCTTCTCCAACTCCTTCTGTAACACCTTCCTCTAAAACTCCTTCCCCGACTCCTGCTCCAACATCTTCCCCTCAAATCCCCTCCCGGACTGCTGCTGCAACATCTTCCCCTCAAACTCAATCTGGGACTCCTGCGAAGTTCTCTGACCAGGCGTTGGCAATAGCAATAGCATTAGGGGGTGTTTTGGGTTTCTATACAATTACTGTCTTGTGGGTAAGCTGGGATAACAACTATAATTTTCGTGAATTATGGATTAAGCCCGTAGCTTTGACAGCAGGACACCTTGGTAAAGCTAGTCTTTCTAATTTTCAAATTTTTGGTTTCACTTTAGTGGTGCTATTTCGACTTCTATACACTCTGTCCAATGAGAAAGAACTGAGTGGGCTATCAAATGATATTCTTTTACTACTAGGTATCAGTGCTGTTGGCACAACTGGTTCCAAGGTGATAGCATTGGGAAGCAAACGACTGACATTCTCTAATTGGGCCTGGTTGCGAAATCATCAATGGCTGACCATTGGTGAAAAAGGTTACGAGAAAAAACCAGAATTAGAAGATGCAAAATGGAGCGACCTAATCAAAAGCGGTGGTTCATTTGATGTTTACAGCTTTCAACTAGCAGGTTTTAGCTTGTTGGTAGCTGCTAGCTTATTTTTAGGTGTTTTCGGTACTGGTTCAGATCTGGCGACATTTACTTTACCGCAAAACTTTCTTTCTATTCTTGGACTGAGCAACGTTGTCTATCTAGGAGGGAAAGTTACAGATCCAAATTCTTACGAAGAACTCAACCAAAAAATCGATGAATTACGGACGGAAGAAACAGACTTAATTTCTCAATACCCTAATATTCAACCCGAAAGTTATGGAAAGTATATTGCCAAAGCGCGTATTGTTGCAGAGATGCTAAGGTCATTTTACGGTGAGAAAGGAATTTTTAGCGGTAATCCCATTGACTTTAGTAAATTGATGCCAAATATTCCTCAAAAAGACCCCCAATTTCAGCCAGCGATCACGGTTCTTCGTTACTTAGTATGGTTCGATAGGGGGGCATAAATCGACTAAATCCTTATCTGGCAAGAGACTTAATTGATTAGTTCGCTCTAGAGCAAAAATAATTGACAAAAATCGCCAAATGCCTTTCTATATAAGGGTTC
>NZ_JASJFB010000378.1:0-3036 GCF_030065455.1 Microcystis sp. M53602_WE12
GGAGGATATATCAACCATGTTAAGCACTGATCTAGAGATAAGACTAGCAGCTTTAGAAGCTGAAGTAGCACTGCTTAAGCGTTTGCTACCTACTGTCAGCGAAACTCCCTGGTGGGAAAAAATTGTCGGCACTTTTGCTGATGATCCGGCTTACGAAGAGGCAATGCAGTTTGGTCAAGAGTACCGTCAGTCCCTAAAACCGTTAGCCGAGGAAGCATCCGAATCCTGAAATGTATCTCCTTGACACCGATGACCCTTACTTTTAATCCAGAAAAATACAAAGAATTACTAGCTCGCCATTTACCTAAAGTTATTAAAACAGAGGCAGAAAATGAAAAAGCTTTGGCTATTGTGGAAGAATTAATGCACCGTCAGCAGCGAACTCCCGAAGAAGATGAACTTTATGAGCTTCTAATTTTTTTAATTGGGAATTTTGAAAAAAGCTTTTATCTACAAGAATCAACCACACCTCATTCTATGTTATTGTTTTTGATGGAACAGCAAAGCGTTAATAAGAAAGACATAGCCAGAATCCTTGGCTCTGACAAAATTGCCTCTAGTTTAATTGAAGGAAAAGGGTCAATTACCAAAGAACAGGCGAAATTATTAGGACATTTCTTTAATGTAGATTATAGTTTGTTGATGTAGATGCGATACCCTCTAGCTTGTCGGTTGAGTTGAGCGCTTTAATACTTAGGAGAAAACTGCTCGATTCAATAATTTGAGCCAAAACCCAATATTTTTAAAGACATCGGTGCAGTTTCCCGCAAGTATCGCTCATTTTCGATAGACAAAAGTTATTGCTGTCACCCCCAACACAAGTTTACTGTCCCACTCGCCAAATTTTGATAGTTTTGTCACCACTCCCACTAGCTAAATAGCGGCCATCGGGACTATATACTACTGATTTAACCGAGTGAGAATGACCAGTAAGGGTACGCAATTCTTTTCCCGTTGCTACCTCCCAAATTTTGATAGTTTGGTAACTCCCACTAGCTAAATAGCGGCCATCGGGACTATATACCACTGACCAAACCCAGTCAGAATGACCAGTAAGGGTACGCAATACTTTTCCGGTTGCTACCTGCCAAATTTTGATAGTTTGGCGACTCCCACTAGCTAAATAGCGGCCATCGGGACTATATACCACTGACAAAACCCAGTCAGAATGACCAGTAAGGGTACGCAATACTTTTCCGGTTGCTACCTGCCAAATTTTGATAGTATTGTCACGAAGCCCACCCCCACTAGCTAAATAGCGGCCATCGGGACTATATACCACTGATAAAACTGGACCAGAATGACCGGTAAGGGTACGCAATTCTTTTCCTGTCGCTACCTCCCAAATTTTGATAGTTTTGTCATCACTACGACTAGCTAAATAGCGGCCATCGGGACTATATACTACATCAGCCCCGTAAAGGTAAGAATAAACAGTAAGGGTACGCAATTCTTTTCCGGTTGCTACCTCCCAAATTTTGATAGTTTGGTCAATACTCCCACTAGCTAAATAGCGGCCATCGGGACTATATGCTACTAAAAAAACCCCGCCAGAATGACCAGTAAGGGTACGCAATTCTTTTCCGGTTGCTACCTCCCAAATTTTGATAGTTTGGTCAATACTCCCACTAGCTAAATAGCGGCCATCGGGACTATATGCTACTGAAAAAACCTCGTCAGAATGACCAGTGAGGGTTTTATCGGGAAAACTATGTTCTGAAAATTTTTTTTCTTGTGGTGAGTTTATTTCCTGACTTTTAAAATAACCATAAGCTTGCGTTATTCCTACTCCTAATAACAAAACTCCACCAAGAGCTATCATTCTATTTCTCAGCTTATTCTTTTTAATCGGTTGTCCTGGTGTTTTTTGGGGTACAGCTACAGGTGAAACTGGCGGAGAAGAATTAATCTTAGGAATAACTGGCGATTGTTTTTGAGTTACAATAGGAGGCGGATTTGGTGGTGGAGATGGTCTATTAGGAGTTGTAGGAGGTAACTTTAATTGCCTTTCAATCTGATCTAAACGTTGTAAAATAACCCTAGTATTAGCTGGTCTATTCTTTGGCAATCTTCCCATTAACTCGTCAATAAAATCCAACAATAACGGGTGAATATTTTCCGTTTCTTCTCGCCAAGCTAAAACATCATTAACCGCATCATAAATTTCTAAAGGATGTTTTCCAGTTAATAAATGCACAAAAGTTCGTCCTAAAGCATAAAAATCTGATTGAATCACCGCCTGGCTATGTTGTTGTTCATTGGGTGTATATCCGACCGAGGTAATACCTGTCACCTGTTGACCTTTTCCCTTTTGATGATAGGTTTGGGTTTCTTCCCTTGCTGTCCCTGCTGTCCCAAAATCAATTAACACCAACTCGCCACTATTCCGCAACATAATATTAGGGGGTTTAATATCTTGATGAAGCCAGTTTTGTTGATGAATTTTATCGAGAATTAAAGTCATTTCTCTCAGCCATTTTAAGGCTCGTTTTTGACTTAAAATATCATACTGGTTTAGCCACTGTTCTAAATCAATACCCTCCACTTTTTCCATAACTAAACAGTGTAATATTTTCCCTTCTCTCGTGGAATATTGAAAATAGGCATCTGCTCGAGGAACACCAGTGACATTTTGACGACTCAACTCTAATAAAACGTCATATTCCCGTTTAAATAATTCCACTGCTTTCGGTTGATTATTCCATTTTTCTTGTAATACCTTGAGGATTTTGGCTGTAAAACCTTCAAAAGCCTCATAAACAATGCCAAAACCGGTCGTATCACTCAATAACCGACTCACCCTATATTTACCATTTAACAACAATTGAGAGCCGCAACTTTGACAGTAACGAGTATTCGAGTTATTATTACTCGGATGCCCTGGTTGAGAACAATCGGGATTAATGCAGTAACAGGGTTTCATCTCGGCTATCAGTTATTTATTGGGTGAATAATTGCAAGTTTTCCCTTACCTGTCTTTGAAGGCATTTTATCATAAGTCAGTAGTAGTAGTAGGGTGCGTTACGCTATCGCTAA
>NZ_JASJFB010000429.1:0-5127 GCF_030065455.1 Microcystis sp. M53602_WE12
AAAAGTAAACCCATCACTCCCGCTAAAGGATTTTTATCGATTCCAGTTAACCAATCGGGAACAGTACCAGTGTATTTAATTAACTGACCCACATTTAATATATAGTATGCCCAGATTAAACCCGCGTGCAGACCGATACTTTTACCCAAACTACCACCACAGGCGCGTTTTGCCCAACCGAGAACCAATCCTAGCAAGACTAAGGCAGGAAATTGGGGAAAAGTGCGGATAATTTCGGCTAAAGGTTTAATAAAGTGAGCAAGAGCAAAAATTAAGGCACTAATCACTAGAGCGATAGCGGGACGATAATCCTTTTCTAATTCTCCCAGTAACCAGCCCCGAAATAGCAATTCTTCCGCAAAACCCACCGCTAAAGCGACTAAAAACCCCTCCAGGATGATTTTGCTGATCTGGGGATTTGCGGGTAAGAAATTTAACCAACCTAGGAACCCTTGGGACAGAAAAAGCGAGAAAGTGAAAAATAAACCGATCGCTAACCCGTTAATTAACTCTATCGGCGTTTTTCTTCGCCAAATCAACCCATAATCGGCTAATCCCTCATCGCCATAAATTGTCCGTCCCCACCAATGGGATAACCCCAAAAATTCCAGATAGAGAACAGAAAGGGTCAAAATTGAGACAAGATTGGCATTAGTGGCAAAAAAGTGATAGAGGGGAAGTGCGATCGGCAACCAGAGAAAAAGTAAGAGCAAAATAAAAATTCCCAGTCGCAGGGGGACTGGGTAAGTGGCAATTACCCGCAATCTTTTATTCATCGGGTTCGATACTGCTGGTTAAACCTTTATTTTTCAAGGTTTCACAGTAAAATTCCGCGTGTTCTTGGATGCAGGTAATCACCAAGGCCGTACCATTAGTGTGCGCTTCCATCATGATATCGACTGCTTGGGGTTGCGTCATACCGGCGATCGTTTGCATTAAACTCTGAACCACATACTCCATCGAGTTAAAGTCGTCATTGTGGAGTAAAACGCGATAACGCGGTGCTGGTTTACGGATTGTCGCTGTGGAACGCTTTTCGATGACTTCTGTGGACACCGTGTCTCTCCTTTGAATCTATATCACAAATAAAGGTCAATTACTAATGATCATAATCAAAATTTCCAGATTGAGCTAGGCTTTTTCAGCGATCCGTGAGGGGTTGGGTGTTGGGGAGTGGGGGACAGCCACAGGAATGACATTTCTAGATGGATAAGTAGCTGGTTATAATTAAATTAAAAATCGATTTTAGGTTCGATCCCCCCTGCCCCCCTTGATAAGGGGGGTGCCGATCCCCCCTTAGTCCCCCCTTGATAAGGGGGGTATCTGACAACTTTTAACGCCTACCTACTTAGATCATAATTGAATTAATTGGCTAATTTAAGCTTATTTTCCCATGGCTACTGACGAATTACAAAATCTCGATAAAAATATTCAACGCTTGAAAGAACAATTAGCGGGAAAGCGAGACATTTTAGTTATAATCGGACCGGAAGAACAAGTTAGGATCAAGCAGCAGATCGAAGATTTACGCCGACTAATTCGGGATTTTGAACGAGAAAAATGGGATTTAATCGCCAGCGAGAGTCAAGAATCGTCCTTTCCTGATGCCGAGGTAATGGTAGCAGAAATTGTCACAGAATTGACGGCAATTACCGCAGAACCACCCCCTGAACTTGCTTCTGTACAAATCTTAGAATCATTAAACCAAATTCTGGCTAAACTCAATCAACCAGAGCGATCAGCAGCAGCCAAATTAAAAGCGGCCCTATCTACTATACCCCCTTTTGTTTCCCTGACCTACGAAGCGGAATTAGATACTGAGTCAACTTTTAAGCGTTATTTTCCCACATTTAATCGTGTGATTGCAGGGGTGATAAATCGGCTAAAAAAGTAAGTATTCCCTCTATCCCTAGTAATGTGGGCAAAAGTACGGTTAATTTTGTCGGGAGGGAAGATGAGTTAACCTTAATTCATCAGCAATTGCAAACAGAACAAGGGGTGATTGTTTGTGCGGTGGAAGGGTTAGGGGGAATAGGAAAAACCGCTTTAGCTTTGGAATATGCGAAACGATACCAACAGGAATACGCGGCACAATATTGGTTATCCTTGCGACTATCGGGTTTAGCAGAAGAAATAGTTAAATTAGCTGGTCCCTATCTATCTTTACCAGAAATATTGAAAAAAGAATCTTTAGAAAAACAAGTGGACTGGTATTGGCAAAATTGGCTACCTCAGCAGGGAAAATTATTATTAATTCTCGATGATGTCCCCAATATCGACCGAATTCCCGATCGAATGTTACCAAAAGATTCTAGTATTAAGATATTAGTCACCACTAGGGAAAGGTGTCTTAGTACGGAATTTGAGTCTATAGCTTTAGATGTTTTACCCTTAGATAAATGTGTGGAATTATTAACCAAAATTGTTGGTACTGCTAAAGTTGAGCAAGAAAAAGCTTTAGTAGAACAGATTTGTCACGAAATTTTAGGACGCTTAACCTTAGCAGTGGAGTTGGTGGGGGAATATTTAGCGAAAAATCGTCATTTAAAGTTTAGCCATTTACGCGATAAATTAAATTTAGCTCATACTGCTTTAACTAAGGAAAGAAACCACAGAGATTATGGACATTTAGGGGTAGCAGCCGCAATTAAAATCAGTTGGGATGATTTAAGTTCTGCTGTTCAAAAAGTGGCAATGCTGTTGAGTTTATTCGCACCGGTGGCTATTGCTTGGACGTTGCTAGAAGATACGGCAAAATCCACGGAAATTACCGAAAGCGAACTAGAAGAAGCGCGGGGACAATTGGATAATTCTCATCTGATGCAACCCGTGGATGAGGACTATTCTTTTTATCGGATTCATCCCCTCGTGAGAGAATTTTTTCAACGGCAATTACAGGAAATTCCTGAGATAAATTCTCTTTATCGATGCGCTTTTGTGGAAACTTTGTTAACCATTGCCGAAAATATCCCGCAAACCCCCACAAGGGAGATTATTGCAGCGGTAACTCCCGCAATTCCCCATCTGCAACTTGTCAGTCAAACCATGTTAGATGATATTCCCAACCTGGAAGATAATTTAAGTCGGGTGTTTCTTGGGGTAGCTTCGTTTTATAAGGGACAGGGAGAATATAATTTAGCAGCAGCTACCTTAACAAAATGTTGTGAAGAAATCCAATCTCGCTTAGGAGAAAACAATCTCTATTTTGCTAGCAGTCTCAATAATTTAGCACTATTATACAAATCCCAAGGCAGATACGCAGAAGCAGAACTGTTGTGTAAGCGCTCCCTTTCTCTGATAAAACAGCGATTAGGAGAAAACCATCCTAGTGTTGCTACCAGTGTCAATAATTTAGCACTCTTATATCAATGCCAAGGCAGATACACAGAAGCAGAATCGTTGTATAAGCACTCCCTTTCTCTAAGGGAACAACTATTAGGAGAAAACCATCTCGATGTTGCACAAAGTCTCAATAATTTAGCGGTATTATACGAATTGCAAGGCAGATACGCAGAAGCAGAACCCTTGTGTAAGAGAGGCCTTTCTCTGATAGAACAGCTATTAGGAGAAAACAATCTCTATTTTGCTACCAGTCTCAATAATTTAGCAGGATTGTACCAATGTCAAAGCAGATACGCAGAAGCGGAACCCTTTTATAAGCACTCCCTTTCTCTGAGACAACAGCTATTAGTAGAAAACCATCCCGATGTTGCTGCCAGTCTCAATAATTTAGCGGTATTATACCAATCGCAAGGCAGATACGCAGAAGCGGAACCGTTGTATGTGAGAGCTATTGCTATTTATCAAGAAAGATTAGGCGAAAATCATCCCGATACCCAAAAAGTAAGGCAAAATTTTATGATTCTGTTGTTGCGATTATCCGATGAAGAATTACAGCAAAGATTCCCCGATGAGATAGTTAATCTGTTAAAAAGTATCAGGTAGGTAAAAAAATATATATCTCCTTCCCCGGTTTTACTGGGGAGCGCTCAGTTTCCGGGAGATCCTAACCAAGCTTCTCAATCTTCTAGTTCAGAAAAATCGAATAAAGCTGCTGCCTTCCTTTAAATACGCGCAAACACGCACACTACAATAGTCCTATAGTCCTACTGCCAGTATGAAGCCATCTCAGGGGTTTGGGATTGTTTCGGATGGATGCTAATGGAACATTTTGCTAATATGGAATTGGATCAGAAGTGAAAGTTAACTGTTAATCGGAATGTTATTGTTCAGGAGAAAAATCATGAGTCTTACTATCTCTGATGAAATTTTATCCCTAACTCGGATGTCAGAATCTGAGCTAAAACAAGAAATTGCCATCATGCTTTTTCAAAAGGAAAAGCTGACGCTTGGACAGGCTAGTAATTTAGCAGAAATGAATCAATTTCAATTTCAAAGTTTACTAGCAAGTCGCCAAATTCCTCTTCATTACGACCTTGAAGACTTAGATGCTGATGTCAAGACCTTAGGCAAACTAGGCAGATTATGATAGTGGTTAGTAATACCTCACCCATTAACAATTTAGCATCTGTCAATCAGCTAAATTTACTACAGCAACTCTACGAAAGCATCATTATTCCTGAAGCCGTTTATCGAGAACTGACTACCGTTCCCGTCGCCGGAAGTCAAGAAGTTCAAACCTTGTCTTGGTTCAAAAAACAAAATATAACCAATACAAAACTTGTCGAAAATCTTAATCTTGAAGTCGATAGAGGGGAGGCGGAAGCAATTACTCTTGCTCTTGAAATAAACGCCGAACTTCTGTTAATAGATGAACGTCTAGGTAGAATTGTTGCTTCACGTCTAGGGATTGAGTTTACCGGAGTATTAGGAGTTTTACTTGAAGCTAAAAGTAAGGGGTTAATTGCTCAAGTTAAACCATTACTTGACCATTTGCGTATTTCTGGATTTTGGATGAGAGAGCAACTGTATAATCAGGTTTTAAATCTAGCTAATGAATAAAATGCGCTCTCATACTAAATCTGGTTATAGCGGGTTTCAGTTGAATGAGGTACAGCATGGATGACTAGGTAGGCTCTTTAAAAGGGGTATCGCAATAGCAACAATGGGTAAACCAGTGATGGATGTCTCGCAATGTAATCTGACTAAAGGCTTGAACGATCGCTT
>NZ_JASJFB010000757.1:0-2262 GCF_030065455.1 Microcystis sp. M53602_WE12
CCCTACTTCCCACACCCTACACCCCACACCCCACACCCCACCCCCTACACCCTACACCCTACACCCCACCCCCCCCCTCCCCCCCCCCCACCCCCCACTTTCCCACTTCCCCCTCCGCCCACACCCCACACCCCTCACCCTACACCCCACCCCCTACACCCCACACCCCACACCCTACACCCTACACCCCACACACCACACACGAGACACGACACACCAGACCCCCGCTTACCCTCATCTATTCTCCCCACACCCCACACCCCACACCCCACACCCGACGACAAACTTTTTCGACAAACCCTAATTATTCGACCACAAATGCGAGGATTTGGCCTTGGTGACTGCCGAAGCGAATCTGTAAACCGGACTCTAGGGGAACTTCTTGGTTATGAACCTGTTTCCAGTGGCCATCTTGATAGATAAAAGTACCAAAACGGGAGAAATCTGCGAGAAAGTATTGATAGTCTGGATAATCGGCATTTTTACGGCAAATTATCCGACAATGGTTTTTACTAACCCATTTTTCAGCAATCTGTAGATCATTTTCCATGTCCCGTCCTATATTCATGCCACCACCACGGATTGACCATTTTCTTTCGGGACGATCGAGATAGTATAAGAAAGCGGCGGGCATGGTTCTGGAGACATTGGGCATAACCGTCGGTGATTGAGTCTCATCAAGGGTTTGCAGCAATTGCCCGTCGAATTCTGGGTGCATATAGAGAATCGGCAAAGTCCAAGCGGGTTGATTGTACTTGTAGAGGGTTAATAATTGCTGCCTGGCGATACGAACGGCCTGATCAATAGGGACTCTCGGACCGGGAAACAACGTGGACATCTGCGCTTCTTTGTCTTTGAACCCGAAGAGGGTGCGGGTAAAAACTTCGATAAAACTCAAGGCCTCGCGATCTGCGATCGCATCTCGCATGGCCAAAACTGCGGGAACGCCGTGGTGAATCAAGACTTCCGCCAGACTGCTGCGGGGGATCATCTCCTGACCCGATTTAGCGGAATAAGCACCCCAACAGGCATTAAAAACCGTTAAAATAACCTGATTTCTCACCAAAGCTTGGGCTAACTCCGTCCCGTTTAGCTGTTCCCCCGGCCGCAGAAATAGGGAACCGCCATTGGGGGCGGCCATTCCGTGACCGGCGTAGAAAAAAGCTTGATATTTACCCGTATCCAAGGCCCTGGTCAGTTCTTCGGCCTCGGGTCGAATTAAGGTATCGACTTTGACTTTCACTCCCAAATTCTCAGGGAGGGAACTACTGCCCCCAGGGGAGATGGCCCGGATGAGATTGGCGGCCTCGGATTCCAGTGCCTGGTCGGAATTAGTTTCTCCACCCGTATTAATGGCGGTGAGATTGCGGGAACTAGCGGCGGTTTTAATCTGTTTTTCGCCGATAACTAAGAGAATATTGAGACTATTAGTCGGTTTTATCGGTGGCAATGGTTCCACATCGCTGGTGGTGCGGCTAAAGAGTATATTCGGATGCAGAGATATAGCCTGTTTACCTGCTTGCTGCATAATTTCCCAGGGCAGCAGAATTAAATAGGGGTTGCGACATTCCAAGCGAATTCGCAGGGGCTGATTTTTGCCGAGGGCGATTCCCTGACTTTGGGCGAAACTTTGACCAATTGATGCTTGAAATAACCATTGCCAGAGACTAATACCTAGTTTCTGCATCAATTGACCGCCATAACTGCCGCCTTCTCCCGAAAGAGTCAGTTTAGGTCGAGAATTTGCTTCTAATTGCTCTAACATCGGTAAGGTCGGCATTTTTTGCAGACAGAACATTTCCTGCCATGCCATCCATTCCGTGGTTAGACTCTCGGTCCATTCACAGTCATGATGCACATATCCCCCCGGTAGGGGTGCTTTCGTCACCCAACGGGCGAAATGATTACTTGTCGCTAAACTAGAGATCGCTAAGTTTAGACTAGGGATGGCATCATCGGTCATTGTGGTTATTTAGAAGTCTGAAGTCCATAGAATCTTATTCTAGAGGATTTCTGAAAAGCAAGGAAGAGTATTAAGTAGCTGGTTATAATTAAATCAAAAATAGATTTTAGGTTCGATCCCCCCTGCCCCCCTTGATAAGGGGGGTGCCGATAGGCGGGGGGATCTGAAAGTTTTTAATACCTACCTACTTAAGTCACCAATAAACAACAAAGTTCGATAATTTTGGTTTGCAAAGTTGCCAAAGGTTCTGCACCCCGCTTGAGACGATATTCTAATTCGAGAAGTATGGGCAAGGTGGC
>NZ_JASJFB010000421.1:0-14176 GCF_030065455.1 Microcystis sp. M53602_WE12
CTTTTTTTGTACCAGTTTATGTACTACGAGGAGAATAATGCAAGGTTTTTGAATGTCCCAATCCTATTTTCTTGCACTAACATCAGATTTTAACAGGTCAAAAGCCTTATTTTCAAAGGGTTTTACCATTATTCAGCAAGTCCTTATTAGTTTAAAGCAGTTATCTTGATAGTGAGGTACGAAGTCTCTGGTTTTAGGGAACTCTGGAACAGGCAATGGGAACAGTAGCTAGTCCTATTGGCATTAGTTTTGTGTAGTGATTAACTGACGGTGATAATCGCCCCATAACCGGGCTGCCTGTTGACTACTGCCGGAAGTGGGAGAATTATTATCATTCCCTAACCAAATGCCTGTCACCCAGTCGCGACGGGGAAGATAGCCGATAAACCAGAGATCCACATAATTATTAGTAGTTCCCGTTTTACCCGCTTCTCCCATGCCAATACTGGCAGCGCCGCCTGTCCCATTAGTTATCACCCCCCGCAATAAACTATTCATCGTTTCGGCGGTTTTAGGGGAAATTACCTGCTGATTTCTCTCGCTATCCTTGCCATAGTCATAAATAACCCGACAGGTACTCAAATCCTCCACATTTTTACAGTCGGAAGCGTCGAGAATGCGTTTAATGGCGTGGGGACGATTCCAGCGCCCGCCATGGTCAAAAACCCCATAAGCGCCAGTCATTTCCAAGACATTTACCTCGCTTTGCCCTAAAATTAGCCCCGGTACGGGATTTAAAGGTGATTTCACCCCCAAACGTTCCGCCACATTGACCACATTACTTAATCCTGCCTCGCGAGCAATGCGAAGGGCGACGCTATTTTCCGATTGCGCTAAACCTTGAAACATATTGACCCCCCCGCTACTGCGTTCACAGGGAGAATAGGCTTGTCCTTGCCAAGAGAGTCCAGCGCAGGTATAGGTTTTATAGGGCGATATTCCCTGTTCTAGGGCGGCAGCATAAGCAAATACCTTAAAAGTGGAACCGGGTTGACGTTTAGCTTGGATAGCGCGGTTAAATTGGCTTTTTTGATAATCAACTCCCCCGACTAAAGCGAGAATTTCCCCAGTTTGACTGTTTAGGGTAACTAAAGCCCCTTGGGAGTATCGATAGCGGGGGCCTTGGTTTAAGACATTATTTTTTAAGCTTTTTTCTGCGATCGCTTGCAGCCGGCGGTCTAAACTGGTTTCAACGATAAAATTGCCCTCTTTGGCCACTTCTTCCCCTAAAAGGTCCTGTAATTCCTCGAAAACGTAACTATAAAAATATGGTGCAATCGTACTAGATAGGGATTTTTTGGCTTGGGGACTGATTTCAATGCGAGATCTGCGGGCGCTGGCCGCCGCTTCCGGGGAAATCATGCCTAATTGGGCCATGCGATCGATGACACGATTGCGTAATTGTACGGAAGTGTCGTAATCTTGAATGGGATTAAATAGATTCGGGGCGGGTAACATAGCCACAAGGGTGGCAGCCTCGGAGATATCTAAATCTCTAGCGGATTTATCGAAATAAAAGCGGGCTGCATCTTCAAAACCGTAACCGGCCAAACCGAGATAAACTCGATTGAGATAGGTTTTGAGAATTGTATCCTTACTATAGACTGCTTCTAATTGTAAGGCGACAACCATCTCCCGGAGTTTGCGATCGGCAGTATTTTGGCGACCGACTTCGGGGAATAAACTACGCGCTAACTGTTGAGTCAGGGTGCTGGCCCCTTGACGAATGCCTTGACCTTGCCAATTAATCATAACAGCCCGGACAATCCCGAAAGGATCAACGCCAAAATGCCAGTAAAAACGACTATCTTCGGAAGCGACAACCGCCTTGGGCAGATAGGGAGAAAAATCGCCCAGATTATCTAATTCTTGGTGAGTTTCCTGTCGCCTGGGATTGAGGGGAGTTTGACCATCCCTAGCATAAACCACCACCGGACCGCTCACCCCGGAAGGGAGTGGATAAACATTAACTCTGCGACTTTCCCAGATAACCGCTAGAACTAATAAACCGAAAATACCCCCCGCACCATAGAAACCATAGCGCAAAAGTTTCGCCCACAGGGGAGGGGGACAGTAATAGGAGATGGTGACACAATTGGCTAAATCTGGAGGGGCCAGGGTAAAGGTATCACCATGACGCAGGGAAACGCTTTTGAGACGACGTTTACCCATATAAACCCCGTTGGTGGAGTTTTCATCTGTGAGCAGGAAATTATGGGGATTTTTCGGGTCACGCTGCAGGGAACAATGAATCTGACTGACCACGGTATTACGGATAGTAATATCACAGGAACTGGAACTACGGCCTAACAAATAGCGATCGCCGATAAGGGGATATTTGCTTTCCCCGCTGCCATTCTCGTTTTTAAGGCGTAATTCGGGAACTCTCGCCCCTTTTTTGAGATTTACCGCCTGAAAATTCACCTTTCCTTGCAATTTCTGCACGGCAACGGTGACAAGTTGACTAATTTGGGTTTTCGGCGACTGCTTAGACATAGTTTTTATCAGTTATCAGCTTCTGAAGGCAATAGGCAATAGGGGAAGTGGGGAGTGGGGAATTTCAACTAAAACCCCAACACCCTAACACCCCCCGCAACGCGCACGCAGTGACCACCCTAACACCCCAACACCCTAAAACCCTAACACCCCAACACCCCATCTCCCCAATTCCCAATTCATACCCAATATCCCTAAATTGACATTTTAGCCTCTAAAGCTTTGAGGTATTCCGTATTGACTCCCGACTCGCGAATCAGAGCAATTTTACCGGTACGGGCCACCTCGCGAACGCCAAATTTATTCAGCATTTGCATAATCGCCACCATTTTACCCGGATCCCCCACCACTTCGATGGTCAGGGTTTCCTCGGAAATATCCACAATCCGCGCCCGGAATACCTGCGCTAATTCGATCACTTCGGCCCGGCGCTCGGCGGTAGCATTAACTTTAATCAGCATTAATTCCCTTTCCACACAGGGGGTTTGGGTGATATCCTGCACCTTGAGGACGTTAATTAATTTGTAAAGTTGTTTGGTTAACTGTTCGATGCTGTCCTCATCTCCTGGTACTACCATCGTAATCCGAGAAACTCCCATCTGTTCGGCAGGACCCACGGCCAGACTTTCAATATTAAAGCCGCGACGGGCGAATAATCCAGCAATACGGGTTAAGACTCCCGCTTCATCTTCAACTAATACGGATAATGTGTGTTTCATGGCGCTCTATCTACACAACCTAGATTTCCCCATTTTGACACTCCCCGCGCTAAAGCGACGGGGATTCTTGGTTCCAAGAGATTACTTGCTTAGACAGAATTACTTCTGAAAAAGTAGAGGTATTCTCTCCCCAAGCGTTCATCGGGTCTAGCCCAAAAGTTCCCGTATGCCCTACGGTACTTAACCCTTTTTTAAGGATATTAATAGCGGCGTTTTCATCCCTATCTAAAACACACCCACACTTACACTGATGGGTTCTAGTCGATAAAGATTTTTTAACAACTTCACCACAGTTTGAACAGTTTTGGCTTGTATAGTTCGGTGGGACAGCAATCGTTATCTTGCCGAATTTAACCCCAAAATACTCCAGCCATTCTCGAAACTGATACCAGGCCGCATCATTGATCGATTTAGCTAAACAATGATTCTTGACTAAGTTCTTAATTCTTAAATCGACCTGGGCTATCACATCTAAGAAGCGAACTACGCACCTTGCTAACTTTACAGCAAAGTCTTTACGTTGCCTACTTATTTTAAGATGAGCCTTAGCCAATCTTTGTCTAGCTTTTTGACGATTTTTACTTCCCTTTTTCTTTTTAGATAATCGTCTTTGAAGTCGTTTTAATCTTTTCTCGGACTTTTTTAAAAATTTAGGATTGTCAACTTTATTACCTTCATGATCAGTATAAAAAGAAGCTAATCCCACATCTATTCCGATACACTTACCTGATGGTTTAACATCCTCTTTTACTTCACAAGAGAGAACAAATTGACAATAATAGCCGTCAGCACGTTTAATAAGCCTAACTCGTTTAATGTCAGACTGCTGAAAGTATCCTAAGTCCCAAGTCCCTTTTAGTTTAAGTGTTCCAATCTCCTTTTTATCACTGAAATGAATGGTTTTAGGGTTAAGAAGCTTCCATCCTGTTGTTTTGTATTCAACCGAGCGGGAAAACTTTTTAAACTGAGGATAGCCTTTCTTTCCGATTACCTTCTGCTTACAGTTGTCAAAGAAACGGGAAATAGAAGACCATGCCCTTTCAGCCGATGCTTGCCTTGCTTGAGAATTTAATTGACTAGCAAATTTAAAGTCATGGGACAAAACTCGACAATAAGCTGATAGATCATACTTATTTACACCTTTGTTGTCCATCCAATACTTTAAGCATTTATTAAGGATGAATTGAGCGGTGCGGATAGCATCGTCTATAGCCTGATACTGTTTTAATTTAGCCTCAACTTTAAACTCTAGGACAAACATTTACTCTAAAATTTTAAGAATAAACTTATTTTAACACATTAAATATTAAACTGACAACCCATCACCTAAAAGCCGCCCTCTGCTACGCGGGCATGGCGGGGAACCTTAAACCCAAGTTTTCGGTAAGACAGGAGACAAGGCCGGAACAGTTTGTCTTCTCTGAGGGATTCAGGTAGAAACCTCTACTCTGTCAAAGTTTATATCCAATCTTCCTCATCCCCTTTGTTTACCTCCCGCTCTTGGTTTTCATCCTGGGCGGGGGGCGTAATAATCCGATAATTGACATCGTAAACTTGCTCGGCTTTTTCCCCGCGAGTCTGTTTGGCCGTGCGGTAACTATAGGAATAAACTGAGCCAGTTTGATAACTGTCCTCTGGAGGCTTGACAAAATTCGTTTTTTCCCCATCAGCAACCCTAGGCGGGAATTCTTCCCGATCCTGAATGGTAGTCGGTTTTTCGGGGGGTGCATCAAAATTCCAATCATCACCGCTATCTCTTTCCCAATCGTTACCCGGTGGAGAAGCGGCGCGATCTTGAATATAGGTAGGTCGGGGAGATGGGGGTGGGACTTGAGGATTATTGGCTATAGGAGGGGAAGCTTTTGGGGCGGCCAAAGGACGACCAAAACTATAGAGAAATTGCAGGGTTAAACCACTGATAATTCCCGCTAGGGTGAAAAGTAACACCCAGACCGCTAGGGGCAGTTTTACCGTCATAATACCGCCAAAAAAGACCAAAGTGATCACCCCCAGATTCTGCCAGATCAGTAATCCGCCTACAGCGATCGCAAATAAGACCATGATCCAGCCCATTTTTACCTCCCTTGATTCAGTGATCAGTAAACAGTAATCAGTAAACAGTGATCAGGTATAAAGATAAAGATAACTAACTAACTAATTAACTTAAAACTTACATCTGATAACTGATAACTTACCCACTGATAACTGATAACTGATAACTGTCAATGTCCTTGCCAGCGATTAATGGCCACACAATCGATATCTAACTGATCGAGAGTACGAGCGATGACAAAATCGACCAAATCCTCGATCGATTGGGGATGATGATACCAGGCCGGTATTGCCGGTACAATTCTAACGCCCGCCTCGGCTAAAGTAGTTAAATTACGCAGATGAATTAAACTAAAAGGGGTTTCTCGCGGCACTAAAACCAATTTTCTGCCCTCCTTAATCTGCACATCGGCCGCTCTTTCTAGCAAATCGGAACTTAATCCCCCCGCTAATTTGGCCACTGTACTCATGCTACAGGGAATAATTACCATACCAAGGGTGCGATAGGAACCACTGGCGATCGTTGCCCCCACATCACCCCAACGATGACAGCGTAGTTTTCCCCCTTCCATCACCCCGGATTGACTGCGCCAAAATTGTTCTTGCAGCTCTGGTTCTGGAGGCATCCGCACATTATCTTCTGCTTGCCAGACAGTGTAAGCTGATTTGGAGGCCACTAGATCGATCGTGTAGTCGGCTAAAAGTAGATATTTGAGAGTACGGACGGCATAAATCAGTCCTGATGCCCCCGTAACGCCCAAAATTAGCGGTTTAGATAATTCCTTCAAGCTCTAATTCCTCGATCAATTGTAATCCTCTCGGGTCGCCCACTTTTAATAAAGCACCCCTGGCATCTTCCTTGACACCTAAATCCTCATCTTCCACCAAGGCCTCGATCAAAGCATCGATCGCCGTGGCATAAATCACATTTAAGGGCAATTCTCGGCATAATTGACCGATCGACCAAGCGCAATTACTCCGCACCGCTGCGATTAAATCCCGGCGCAATCCTTCAATTAAAGGCGGCAACACGGTGATGATATCTTCATAATTGACCTTGGCAATCTGGGCCAAACTACTGGCGGCCCATAATCGCACCGCCGAAATATCAGTTTTGAGAGCATGAACCAAAGGCTCGATCGCTCTGCGCTCTCCGCAGTTACCCAGGGCCCAAACTACCCCTTTTCTGACGTAACCATTCCAATCTCTGGCCAGTAGCTCGATTAAAGGCTCCACGGCGCTAAGACTGGGATTTCTGCCCAAAGCATAGGCGACACTGACACGCACCAGGGGACAGACATCGTTTAACATCTCCAGTAACGGGGCGATCGCTCTTTCGTCACGCAATTCACAAAAGGCGCGGGCCGCGATCATTCTCTCGCTCAGATGATCAGAAGTAAGCAATGAGAGCATTTCCTCTGGATCGGGGGGGATTTCCGCTGCTTGATCTGGATCGCTCCCATCGAGAGGATTATTTAAGGAGTTGCTAGGGTCTAGGATTTCATTGTCGTACATACTTGTTAGATTATCTTAATCCGTGACCGCTTACGTCAAGCCCAAAATCAAAAAGTAGTTGCTGGTTGGGGAGACTTATCAGTTATCAGTTATCAGTTATCAGTGAACTGAAGATCCAAATCCGAGCGAAGATAGGCAGCCCGTATCATCACTGATAAGCTAAGACGCATTCTCACCGCCTATTCTTGCATTTACAAAACCTAGCAGACTAGAAAGTAAATACAGGGCAAATTCTATTGTTTTTCCGATGCCAAGACGCGGATTTGAACCGCGGACACGAGGATTTTCAGTCCTCTGCTCTACC
This sequence comes from Microcystis sp. M53602_WE12, assembly GCF_030065455.1. Taxonomy (NCBI): domain Bacteria; kingdom Bacillati; phylum Cyanobacteriota; class Cyanophyceae; order Chroococcales; family Microcystaceae; genus Microcystis; species Microcystis sp. M53602_WE12. Next base: position 7,087 of record NZ_JASJFB010000421.1, read on the forward strand.
AACTGAGCTATCTCGGCGTTTTTTTTGTCCTTTCTCAACATAGCACGCCCTCGAAATAATTGCAAGGTTTTTTTCTAAAAAGTTTTCCGCTCGACTAGATTGGCAGGGTGAGGGTAAAGGTGGTGACAGCGTTGGCACTGGTGACATCGATGGTAGCATTCAGGGGTTTAATCAGTTTGCCGACCAAAGCTAAACCTAAACCAGTACCACTGTAGCGCCAGGGATCGTGGTTAGGAATGCGATAAAAAGGGGCGAATATTTTTGATAATTCCTCTGGGACGATTTCTACCCCTGAATTGCTCACACTAATTAATATTTGCTCGTCCGCACGCCAGACATTTACCCGAATTATTCCTTGTTCTGGGGTATATTTAGAAGCATTGGTCAGTAATTCCGCTATGATGCGCTCGATATGACACAGACTGGTGTTAATCTCCGGTATATCCCCATCTATATCTACAATTAACTGCTGTTGTCGCTCGCGGGTGAGAGTGCGAAAAGGTTCCACTAATAAGGGTAGCCAAGAAAGTAAGTCGATTGTTTCGATCGCCGGGGGTTCGCTTTCCGCATCCAGATAGGTTAAAGTCAACAGATCATTAACTAACTTACTCTGACGTTGAGATTCAATGTTAAGAATTTGCAACAGTTGACCGATCGAATTCTCTGGATCGATCTCGATCCCTTGATCTTCTAGGAGACTTTCTAGGGTTTCCACCGCTAGACGAATGCTGGTAATCGGGGTTCGCAGTTCATGGGAAAGGGTTTTCAGGAATTCGCTTTTTAATCTTTCCAGTTTTTCTAATTCCCTCACTTGTGCTTGGGAAGATTCGTAAAGTCGCGCTTGTCGAATAGCGATCGCACATTCGGTGGCAATATGTTGAATCAAATTAGTTTCTAAAGAGTTAAAAATATGATTAGCTGGTCGAATTAGCCAAAGATTGCCCAAAAAACCCTGATCGTCAAAGATAGCACAAGCGCAACGGTTAACACGACCAATTTGCGGATTACCAAGGGGAAGACGATCAACAAATTGTAAAATTTGTTTGTGCAGCAGCGGTTGATAGATTTCGGGAAAATCGCTAATTTGACGGGTAATTCCCTGACAGATAAGCTTTTGAGTGGTATATTCGTGGACAATGGTGGCTTTGCTGCGACTGGGATCATAAAGCTCAATTTGGGCCCGTTCTACGGGTAAAACCTGGACTAATTCCCTAGTGGTGGTTTGCAGAATATGATTTTCATCGAGACTATCACGAATTTTTTCGGTAATCCGTCCGATTAATGCTTCATACTTCAAAGTCATCTGCAATTCGGCGGTTCTTTGCTGAACCTCCGATTCTAGGGCAGTATTCAAGCATTTTACCCGTTGGTGTAGTTCTGCTTGTTGAATGGCAATTCCCACTTGAATGGCTAATTGTTTGAGCAGATCGATTTCTTGGGATTGCCAAGAGCGAGTTTTTTGGCAATTTTGGGCAATTAGTAACCCCCAGAGTTGGTTATCGCAGAGAATTGGCACCACTAAGTTAGCCTGTACTTGCAAAGAAGTAAGTAAGTTGCGATAACAGGGATCAAGTCCCGAATTATGGACATTTTCAATAACCTGAATTCTCCCGCGACGATAATTTTCCAGACGTTCTGGGGATAAATTAAAACAGGGATCCTGGATCCTGTTTCCTAAGACAGAATTAATCCTCGCAGTATGGGATTCCACCACAATCATGCCACTATGATCGGGAAATAAACGATAAATTAACACTCGATCGCAGTTGAGAAATTGTCGCACTTCTTTAACGGTTCTTTGCAAAATGCGATCGAGATCCAACGATTGCCGGATTCTTTCCTGCATTACCCCCAGTAGTTGTTCCCGTTCTGCTTGTAATCTTAAAGCTTCTTCGGCCTGTTTGCGTTCGGTGATATTGGTACTGGTTCCCACTAAACGATAGATGCGCGCATTGTTATCCCGTAGGGGTGTTAAAGTTGTTAGCCACCAGTAGGGTATATTTTGAAAAGGTAAATACTGTTCGTAGGAAATAGTCGTTCCGTAACGTACACAATCACTATAGTGTTGCCGCACACTACGCGCATCATCGGGGGGAAGGATTTGTTCGGGAGTTTTGCCTTTAATCTCTGATGAACGCAATCCTGTCCAGCGTTCATGAACGGGGTTTGACCCCACATAGCGAAAATCTCTATTTTCCAGCACGTCCACCACAAAAATCGACGCTTGCACGGAATTAAATATACTACGCAGAAACTGCTCGGAATCCTCCTCTTTTAGCTGTGCATCCAACTCGGTATCGATTTCTGACGGCTGCTTTTCCATAAGAGCCTCCTATTGTGCTAATTGGTGGATTTGGATCGATAATCACAAAATCGTTGGCTACTCCTAGAGCGATTTAATTATTTTTTAAGATTCTCGCACGAATTTTCCTATCCGCTGCCGATTTCGATATATTTCTTTGCAAAAACGAGAAAGCAACCCCAATATACTGAGATCGCTTATCAGTTATCAGTTATCAGTTATCAGTGACCAGTTATCAGTGATCAGGTTTAAGTTTTAAGTTAAGTAGCTAGACACAATTAATTCAGTATATCTAACTACTTCTTCCATGAGTGCATGAGTGCCTATCCTCACCAAGAAGTTAATTTTGTCCTATTACTTATATGTGTTATTTTCAGTGATCACTGCTCACTGATTACTGATTACTGATCACTGAATTTAGGCTTCTTGGTTGACAAAAGGCAATAAAGCCATTAAACGGGCCCGTTTTACCGCTTCCGTTAAATCTCGCTGTTGTTTAGAAGTTAAACCGGTGATGCGTCTAGGTAGAAGTTTGCCGCGTTCGGTGATAAATTTGCGGAGGAGTTCGGTGTCTTTGTAGTCAATCGGTTGACTGGGGGAGATGGGGGAGAGACGTTTACGATAGTAGCTCATAGATTTGTAAAGATTGCTTGACTTTTTAACTAAAGTGTGCTTACTTAATTTCCTTGTGGACGGTGTGCTTATTGCAGTGGGGACAGTATTTCTTGATTTCCAGTCTGCCGGTGGTATTGCGACGGTTTTTGCTGGTGGTGTAGCGAGAAACGCCGGGGGTACGCTTATCGGGATTACTGCGGCATTCCGTGCATTCTACAGTGATGATTAGGCGAACGCCTTTTTTACTAGCCATAACAACAGGGGATCGGGTAAATTTACACGCAATCGATCATTATGACATATCTAGGGCTTTTTAGGCAAGAGCGGCCGGGGCGAACGCAGGGAATTGTCGGCTAAAAAGTTCAGTTTGGGATGAAATCCAGCACAAAAAAGCTAGAATAATCACAGCAGTTGGCGAGGATGAGGAAAAATGACGATAAGATTGGGTAAACCGATTTTAGTGACGGGGATAGGCATTACCATCGCTTTAACCCTGGGGGAAACTCTCAATAGTAAACTGAGCGAAATCGGTTCCTGGGGTATTTTAGGTGCGTTTGTCCTTGGTGCCGGTATCTGGTTTTGGCAAAAACCCAACTCGAAAATCGATTTTTCCCCCCCCACTCCCCTGAGTCTAGAAAAGGTTAAACAAGCGATTAGCAAAGCCGAGAAGATAATTAATTATCTGGCCAAAGAAGACCCCAATCAAGACTTAACCCCACTGAAAACCACTTTAACCCAATTAAACCAAGAATTTAGTCGCCAAGACCTGAAAATTGCCATTACCGGCGCTAGAAAAACTGGTAAAACTGCCTTAAAAAAACTACTAGAAAGCGGCAACTTTGGAGAATCTATCGCTTTTCTGGAAACGGAACCGCTTCTGACTCTCGACTGCACCGCTAACCAGAAAAAGTCCCTGGCAGCCGACTTAGTTTTGTATCTGATCAATGGGGATTTAACCGATTCCGAATGGCAAATCCTCCAGCAATTCGATCGAATGCACCAGCGTGTTATCCTGTTACTCAATAAACAGGATCGTTTACCCGCCGAAACCAGAGAAGAAATTCTCCTTTCCCTAAAACAAAGACTGAAAGAAACTATTCCTGCTCATCATATTTTAGCCATAGCCGCTGCCCCTGAACCCCTAAAAGTTCGTCAACATCAAAGCAATGGGGAAATCAAGGAATGGACGGAACCCCAAACGGTAGTTATCGCTCCTTTAGATAATCATCTCCGAAAAATTATCGAACAAGAAAAGTCCGAATTAGTTCTGGGAACTATCTGGAGACAAGCGCTAGAATTAGCAAAGGAAACCAAACAATTACTCAATCAATCCCGACGCAAAAAGGCTTTACCTGTTATCGAACAATACCAATGGATAGCCGCTACTGCCACTTTTGCTAATCCTCTCGCGGCCCTAGATTTAGTTTTAGCGGCAGCTACTAACGCTCAAATGTTAGTGGATTTAGGGGCAATTTATCAACAAAAAATGTCCCTTGAACAAGCAAAAACAGCCATGGCCACCCTAGGGAAGATGATGGTACAATTAGGCATGGTAGAAGTGACAACCCAGGCATTAGGAACGATTCTCAAGGGAAATGCGATTACTTATATCGCTGGTGGTACAGTGCAGGGAATTGGGGCAGCCTATCTAACTCGTTTAGCTGGTTTAACTTTAATTGAATATTTCCAAGAACAGGAAATTAACGAGCAGCTGAATAATGATTGGAATTGGACGAGTTTGCAGAATAAAGTTAAACAGGTCTGGGAACAAAATCAGCGCCTAGCATTTTTACAGGATTTTGTCAAGCAAACGAGCGCTCGTTGGTCGGCATTTTCCAGTTAAAAAATCTATAGCAATTTCCATAGTTGTGAGGTACAGAGTCTTAGGTTTTGAGGAGTCAGTATTCAGGAGTCAGTATTCAGGAGTCAGGAGATAGGAGATTATTTTATTTATTCTCCCCACACCCCACACCCTACACCCCACACCCCACACCCCACACCCTGTCCCCACGAAAAACTTTTTCAGCAGACCCTAGTTAAGAACCGGGAAAAGGTAAATGCTGACGCAGCACATCCCAGCGCGAACAATCCCAATAATCGATATGAGAAATAATCAGATTATTGTCATCGAGAGTTAATTCACTGCCTCCAGAAATAGCGATGCGGGGCCGCCAAGGTAAAGGAGTTGTCCAGTGCAATGTCCAACGGGTATTAATAATATTTCCCTGCTGTTCAATTGCGTGGACATCCATCTTGATAGCTTGGAACCATTGACTCATAAAACCAATCATTTCCCGATAGCGTTTAATCCCCCGAAATTGATTGAGAGGGTCTTGAAAATAAACGTTATCAGCATAAATATCATAGGTTTGATCGAGGGGAAATCTTTGATAATCTTGCTGCAAAATAGCGATAATATCCATAAAGTAAGTAATTAGTTATAATTAAATTGAAGATAGATTTTGCCTTTGATCCCCCCTGCCCCCCTTGATAAGGGGGGTATCTGACAATTTTTAACAGCTACCTACTTGGCCAATTATTCCCGATAGCTATTGCCTTTTTTCACTGCTGAGGGGTCACTGTTAACTATTAAAAGATCACTCCCGTCAAACTAAAGGGACGGACTTCGGTAATTTTAACCTTAACAAATTTGCCTCGCAATTCCTCAATATCTCCCGTAAAGAAAGTTAAGCGATTGCCTCTAGTTCTTCCCATAACTTGACCAGCATCTTTAGGGTTAACGTCTTCCACTAAAATTTCCTCAATTCTGCCTAAATATCTTTGGGAACGTTCAGCGGCTTTTGTGGCCACTAAATGATTTAATCTTTGTAAGCGATCGCTTTTTACCTGCTCACTTAATTGATCATCCCAAATAGCGGCAGGAGTCCCGGGACGGGGAGAATAGGCAGCGGTATTTAATTGATCAAAACCAATCTCATCGACTAATTTTAAAGTATTCTCGAACTGTGCCTCTGTTTCTCCGGGGAATCCGACAATCGCATCGGCACTAATGGCAGCATCCGGCATTAAATCGCGAATATTAGCAATAATTTGTCGGTATTTTTCCTGAGTATAGCCCCGTTTCATGGCCTTGAGGATATCATTATCCCCCGATTGAAAAGGGATATGAAAATGTTCACAAACTTTAGGTAATTCCTGACAAGCTTTAATCAAACGTTCGGTAAAATAGCGGGGGTGACTGGTGGCAAAACGGAGACGTTCAATGCCGGCCACATCGTGAACGTAGTAGAGTAAATCGGTGAAATTGTGCAGATGTCGGCCGCTTGCCGTCACTCCGGGTAAATCCCGTCCGTAGGCATCGATATTTTGACCTAAAAGGGTGATTTCTTGATAACCCTGTTGTCCTAATTGTGCCATTTCTGCTCGAATTGCCGCAGGAGTGCGAGATTGTTCCACCCCGCGCACCCCCGGAACCACACAATAGGTACAGCGTTCATTGCAACCATAGATGACGTTCACCCAAGCGGTAATATTACTATCCCGGCGCGGTTTGGTGATATCTTCCATGATGTGGATGGGTTCGGTGGCCACCACCTGGGAACCGTCAAAAACTTGTTGTAATAAGTCTCCCAAGCGGTTTGCGTGTTGGGGACCGATAATTAAATCCACTTCGGGAACCCGTCTTAATAATTGTTCCCCTTCCTGTTGAGCCACGCAGCCAGCGACAATTAAAGTAAGGTCGGGTTGAGTTTGTTTGCGTTTAGCCTGTCTACCGAGATAGGAATACACCTTCTGTTCGGCATTATCGCGAATTGTACAGGTATTGTAGAGGATTAAATCGGCTTCGTTGGCATCCTCAGACCATTGAAACCCCAAATCTTCTAAAATACCCGCCATGCGTTCGGAGTCAGCTTTATTCATCTGACAACCAAAGGTGGTGATATGGTAACGACGTGGGGACTTATTCATGATGCTGGCTACAGAAACAATAGTGCAGGTTTCTATTTTAGGCTATTTATTCTCTGACTTGAAAGAAGCAGGAGGAAGGAGTCAGGAGACGGGAGGCAGGAGACAGGAGACAGGAGGCAGGAGACAGGAGACAGGAGACAGGAGGCAGGAGACAGGAGACAGGAGACAGGAGATTATTTTTATTTATTCTCCCCACACCCCACACCCCACACCCCACACCCCACACCCCACACCCCACTCCCC
>NZ_JASJFB010000231.1:0-26971 GCF_030065455.1 Microcystis sp. M53602_WE12
AGAACAAGCGATCGCATCCTACGATCGAGCTTTAGAAATTAAACCCGATCTCCATGAAGCTTGGAACAACCGAGGGGTTGCGTTAGCTAATTTAGGCAGATTAGAACAAGCGATCGCATCCTACGATCGAGCTTTAGAAATTAAACCCGATGACCCTGATGCTTGGAACTACCGAGGGATTGCGTTAGCTAATTTAGGCAGATTTGAACAAGCGATCGCATCCTACGATCGAGCTTTAGAAATTAAACCCGATTACCATGAAGCTTGGAACAACCGAGGGTGGGCCGTTTGTTCTCTGAGTAAAAATCGCGTTTCTACTCCCAGTCTAGAAGCTCTCATTTACCGTAAACCGATAGTAGCCCTTAATGACCGAGAACCCCATATTTTCGCCCTCCGGGAGGCACTTCCCCACCTCATTCAAGGATCGCCTCCGTGGGGGCAAATTTATCGCTATCTAGGGGAAGCTTATCTGGAACATTCCCAGTATAAAGAGAAAGCTAGTCCCTATTGGCGCGAAGCAATCCGACATTATCAAATCGCTTTACCGATTCTCACCGAAAAAGACTTCCCCGAAGATCATTTAGAAATTCTGCAAGGATTGATCCGCGCTCATCTTTCCCTACAGGAAATCCCTGAAGCGCGATTCTATCAACAACAGGGGCGCCACCTTTTTACTCGACTACGCGCCCAGAAACGCGATAAACCGGCTTTTGAGGCAAAATTCAGCAGTTTTAGTCACCTAGAAATCGATTTACTGATCGAGGAAAATCATCCCCTAGACGCAATTGAACAGGCAGAATTTTATAAAAATCGTTGTTTGACTTGGATTCTCGATAGTTGGCAAGAAAACCCCACCAGTCCCGATTATGCCACCATCCAAAGCCTGACCAGTCCGAATAAGGCGATTATTTACTGGTATCTCAGCGAGGACAATCTCACCACCTTTATTATCACCGCAGAGGCTGATCCCGTCATTGTCGAGCCAGAACAACGCCGTCAACTGGCGCGACAGTTTCGGACTTGGTTAACCGAATGGGATAAACAATACCTTGACTATGCCAGTAAAAAAGAAACGGAGAATAAACAAAATCACCCCTGGAGATTGTCACTTAACAGCCGTTTTGCCCAATTAAAGCGGATTTTACAGATCGATAAAATTCTCGAACCTTTGCCGGTTTCCGTTGATTCCCTGATTCTCATCCCCCACCGGGATCTGCACCGCTTCCCCCTACATACCCTCTTCCCCGAAAAATACACCGCCACCTATCTCCCCTCTGCTCAGGTCGGTTTGCGTCCCCAGTCCGGCGATTCCTCCTATTCTCCCCTCCTCAGCGTCGAAGACCCCAAAACGGAACAAAAACCCATGGATTTCGCCCAACTGGAATCAGCGATTATTAGCCATATCCTGCAACCGAGCCAGAGAATCAGCCCGAAAAAGGCATCACGCGAAAACGTCCGCAAAGCCCTCGAAAATGCCCATAAAACCTTTCATTTCACTGGTCACGGCTTTTATGACTCTTTTCGTCCCCAGGAGTCTGCGATCGCCCTTAGCGATGGTTTATTGACTGTCCGGGATATCAACAAGCTCAACCTCTCTAGTTACCGTCTCGTCTGTCTGGCTGCCTGTGAAACCGCTCTCACCGGTAAGGATGGCATTACTACCGAATACGTCGGCCTCGTCAGTGCTTTCCGGGCAGCGGGTGCGACTAATGTGGTCAGTACCCTCTGGCCGGTGAAGGAGATTTCTAGTGCTTGGTTTATGATTAACTTCTATCAAAGATTATTAACGGGTGAATCCCCGGCCCTAGCTCTGAAAAATACACAAAATTGGTTAAAAAATATCACTTGGCAGCAACTAGCTAACTGGATCGAGCAACTTGGACAACTTCCCGACCTAAGGGAAGGGGTCGATCGACTGGAGGCGAGGGCGGCGAATACTTTGAAGGAAGGCAGTACAATAGGGCTAGATCAACTAACAGAATATGGTGATCCTTACTATTGGGCAGCCTATACCCTGACTGGACAGGACTAACTTATGGAAATTCCCAAAACAATTATCAATCTTGAAGCGCTGCTAATCGCCCTCGCACAGCAGACTGAACCCTTGCCAGAATATCTACAGCGATCGCTCAAAGAAATTGAACGATTATTAAGGGAAGAACAACCCCAGGCAGCAACACAATTGCGGCAACTTGTCAAGGATTTTCCCCCCCTAGAAAAAGCTTATAAAAAAGCGATCGAAGAATTAGACGCAGCCTATGCTAACCAAGAACGCACCAAAAGTTTAAGCGTCATTTTTCCCGATAGTTTAGATTTCGAGTCCCTATTTATTAATGATGTTATTCCTAGCCAAGATTGGGTAAAAACTGCCCAAAAATTAGCTGGATCCCCCCTTGATCACGAGGGTGCTGATTCCCCTCGATTTTGGGATAAAGCTGATCGCCTGATGGTGGTAACGGTGGGAGGTGCGGCCCTAGGAGGATCGATTGCGGGAGTTTACGGTGCGGTTATTGGTGCGATATTAGCGGCCGGCTGCGGATGGTATATTACCTTTAGGAAAACAAAATCAGCATAAATTTTTGATGAAGATTGTTAACATTGAAAACTTTCTTTTGTTAATCGGAACCTTGGTCATTACCGCAAGCGTGGCACTGGTTACAAAAAAACAGCCAAGACGGGGAAACAATAAATCTTATCTAGAAATTCTTTTTGTTTCTGGGTTAACTTTGTGGACTGCATTTACCCTAGTTAAGGTCGTCTATAAAGTGTTAACCGATGAAAATTTTCAGAAATGCCTTGGTTCGGATAGTCAAATCCCTCTTTTGCTAGGTGCTGTTCTCGGTATCTATATTTCTATTAAAGAGATTTGTAAATTATTTGAAGCGAAGTAATAGAAATGCCAGCTTTATCCATATCTAAAAGTTATACTAAATCCTGTTGAGAAAGTGTAGAATAGGCGTTGGGTTTCATGCTTTAACTCAACCTAAGTTCTATAAACATTATCAGTAAACCCCAAAAAAAAGGAAGCTAAATCATGAAAATTACTATCGATATTCCCGATGAATTGCTTCAACATTACAACTACAATAATCTTACCCGTGAAATTTTAGAGGCTTTGGTGGTGCAGGCCTACCGAGCGGAAAAAATCACCAGTGCTGAGGTCGGAAGTATTTTAGGTCTATCTTCTCGTTGGGTGGTGGATGCTTTTTTGAAAAACCACGATGCCGATTTACATTACGATGAAGTCGATCTAGACAGCGATCACAAAACCCTTCAGCAACTTCGCAACAAACACGATCATAGTCTTTTTTGATCGTCGTTTCAATTAAATTGAAGATAGATTTCGCCTTTGATATCCCCTTAATAAGGGGGGCGCTGATCCCCCCTTGATCCCCCCTTAATAAGGGGGGCGCTGATCCCTCCTTGATCCTAGGGTTGATTCATTGTAGGGTTGATTCATGAATCAACCCTACTACCCTTAATAAGGGGGGTGCTGATGGTTTTTAACACCTACCTACTTAAAACTACATTCCCATAATTTCGTAACCGGAATCTACATAAATAATCTGACCGGTAATACCACTAGCAAGATCACTGGCTAAAAAAGCGGCCGTATTTCCCACCTCAATTTGTGTCACCGTGCGATGTAAAGGAGCGATTTCTTCCACATGATGGATCATATCAAGAATTCCACCCACGGCCGAAGATGCTAAGGTGCGAATTGGACCGGCGGAAATACCATTAACTCGGATCTTTTGGCCACCTAATTCGGCGGCTAAATAGCGAACACTCATTTCTAAACCAGCTTTTGCCACCCCCATTAAATTATAGTTAGGAATTACCTTGACACCGCCGAGATAGGTAAGAGTGATAATACTTCCCCCTGCCGTCATCAAAGGTTTAGCCGATCGAGCTAGACGGGTTAGGGAAAAAGTGCTAATATCTAGGGATTTAGTGAAAGCTTCCCGAGGGATGGCGGTAAAATCGCCCGTTAAACCCTCTTTATCGGCAAAAGCGAGACAGTGAATCAAAATATCCAGTTTACCCCATTTTTCCGCCACTGTAGCGAAAGTATCTTCTACCTGTTGGTCATTTTGGACATCGCAGGGGACATAAAAAGCGGGATTAAGTTCATCGGCCAATTCTCGCACTTTTTTCTCAAAACGGCCCTTTTCGTCGGGGAGATAGGTGACACCGATATTCGCACCAGCTTGATGGAGTTGTTGGGCAATTCCCCAAGCGATCGAGCGATTATTGGCAATTCCTGTCACTAGGGCGTTTTTTCCCGTTAAATCTAACATAGTTCTCGTTTCTCTTACAAAAATCTCCCCAATAGCCGACCCCAGCGAGATTCGGTATAATAGGGATACAGATAACGGGGCAGCAATGATCACCCCTCCCCCATTGTCTGGCAAAAAGCGCCCAAAACTTTTCCCAGTTTAGGCAGCGGTTATGTTTAATAGAGGTGAAACTCGTTGCATAATAAAAACAATTTTCCCCTTTTTTGGATGTGAGATGGACTTATCCCTAATACAAGACAAACCCCTAGCAGATGTGTTCCGTCGAATCGGCAGCGGCAATTTCCCCCCGGTGGTGGAATTGTTCGAGCGTGGCAAAACGATCTTTTTCCCTGGAGATCCCGCCGAAAGAGTCTATTTTTTGCTGAAAGGAGCCGTTAAGTTGTCGCGAGTCTATGAAGCGGGAGAAGAAATTACCGTGGCTCTACTGCGGGAAAATAGCGTCTTTGGTGTGCTATCCTTACTGACTGGTCAGCGATCGGATCGTTTTTATCATGCCGTGGCTTTTACCCCGGTAGAATTACTCTCGGCCCCGATCGATCAGGTAGAAAGATCCCTCCGCAATAATCCCGATTTATCAATGTTGATGTTGCAGGGGTTGTCCTCGCGCATTCTGCAAACGGAAATGATGATCGAAACCTTGGCTCACCGGGATATGGGTTCGCGTTTGGTCAGTTTTTTGTTAATTCTCTGTCGTGATTTTGGGGTTCCCACCACCGATGGCATCCGGGTGGATCTAAAATTGTCTCACCAAGCGATCGCAGAAGCGATCGGTTCTACCCGCGTCACTGTCACCCGTTTATTGGGAGAGCTGCGGGATCAAGAAATGGTCTCAATTTACAAGAAGAAAATTACCGTCCATAATCCCGTCGCTCTCAGTCAACAATTTACTTAAATTCTGGATGACTAGCGCTTATATTTTGGTTTTGGCCATCGTGGTTTTAGGTGGTCTGATAGCGGCGGTTGGCGATCGCATAGGGAGCCGTATCGGTAAGAAAAGGATGCGTTTATTTAATCTGCGTCCGAAACAAACCGCGACTTTGATGACGATTGTAACGGGAATTTTGATCGCCGGTTCGACTTTAATTGTCTTGTTTGCTTCTAGTAAATCCCTGCGTCAAGGGGTTTTTGAACTGGATCGTCTTTTAAATGAACGTCGTGCCGCTATTAAGGATTTGGAAAGACAGGTGAGAAAAACCACCGAGCAAAAAAATCAGGTGGAAAAGGCTTTAAAAACGGCTAAAAGTGAACAGATAGCTGTGCAGAAACGTCTAGAGGTTCTTAACAAAAATTATCAAGCTTCGCGTCAACGTTTGCGATTAGTTTCGGGACAGTTGGAAAAGTTTCGTAAGGAAGTGGCTAATTTAAACAATGAACGAGTCATTTTAACTAATCAAAAGGCACAGTTAATCAGTCAACGGGATCAATTGTCCCAACAAAAATCAATTCTTTCTAGTCAGATCAATCAACTACAAACCACCGTTAAAGTTAGAGATAAAGAGTTAGCTAATCAACAAAAGTTATTAACAACCAGACAAGCGCGACTTCAACAGTTGGAAACCCAACAAAAAACCCTACAGCTAGAAATTGATCGCCGGGATCAACGTATTGGAGAACTCGATCGATCGATCGTCGATAAAAATTTGGCTTTGGAACAGCGCGAGGGAAAATTAAAAGATTTAGAAACCCAAATGGCTTTTCTTAAGCGGGAAGTGGAAGTTTTAGAACAATACTATCAAACCTATCAAGAATTGCGGGAAAAACAAATCGCTATTTTCCGGGGACAGGTGTTATCTTTTGGAGCTTTTCGTATTGTTGATACTCAAGCTATTGTCGCTGTTATTGATAAGTTATTGCGAGAAGCGAATATGAATGCTATCCGTGCCACCCAACCGAATCAGCCTAATTTTGACCAGCGTTTAGTTAAGATCACAAAAGCACAGGTAGAACAGTTAAGTCAACAATTACAGGACGGTAAAGAATATGTGGTGAGAATCCTTTCCGCAGGTAATTATGTCTTAGGAGAAAGCGAGATTCGTGTCTTTGCTGATGTGGTTCCCAATCAAAGAGTTTTTGAGGAGAAACAGGTGATCGCTGCCGTTTCCATTGATCCCCAAAATATGACAGAAGAAGACCTACAAAAGCGGTTAGATTTACTCTTAGCTTCGGCTCAATTTCGCGCTAGAAGTGCGGGAGTTTTAGGGTCAATTCAGGTGGAAGATGGTTTATTAACTACGGTAGTTAACTTTATTGGTCAAGTGAAAAAGTCGGGTAATTCTATCGAGACACTTGAGGCAATTGCCGCTAGTAAAACTAATACATCTGGACCTTTAACTTTGCGTTTGGTAGCGGTAAAAGATGGTAAAATTGTTTTTAGTACGTCCTCTTAAAAGATAGCTAAAGTTAGGAGTTGAGATTAAAATCAATTACTTCGTAAATATCGGCAAGACTTAAGCTAATTCCTAAAGAATCTAGGGATATAATTCCCCTTGCTGGGGTGTATTCTTGCAGTAACCAATTATTGTCTGATGTTTTGCTATAGGATTCTATTAGTATCTCCCCTTGACTGACGAGAAGATATTGGTTTAATTGGGGTATAGAACGATAATAACGAAATTTATCACCCCGATCATAACCAGAGGTGGAAGGAGATAAAACTTCGATAATTAGGCAGGGATTTAAAATTTCATCGTTGCGATTATCACTAAATAATGGTTCCCCGGCAATAATCATTAAATCTGGGTATAAACCGCGATTATATTGGGGTATCCATAGTCGCAAATCACTGGGAAAGACTTCATAAATAGTTTTCCTTAAAGCATTGTCTAACAAGCGAATTAAATTGCGTACCAGTCGATTATGATTGATGCTTCCCCCTGTCATCTCGATAATTTCTCCGTCGTGATATTCGTGTTTAACCTCGGCAATGGTTTCTAAATTACGATATTCTTCTAAGCTGAGGGTTTTGGTAGGAGATCGAGTTAGCATTTTTCCAGATTAGAGCTTCTTTTATTTAATCATAACACAATTAATTTTACCCATTTAATTCTAATTCCCCTTGGAGAAAATCAATAAATTGTCTAGCAGTTCTTCCCGATCGCCCATTATGTTGGGTTGCCCATTGTTTGGCACGAAATTCTAAGTCTTCTAAGCTAATTTTTAATTTAGATAAAGCTGCCAAATGACGCACTATTTCCAAATATTTTTCTTGATTAGCCGGTTCAAAAGTGAGGGTTAAACCAAAGCGATCACTAAAGGATAATTTTTCTTGTACTGTGTCCCAATTATGCACTTCATCACTATCTTTTGGTTGTGGTCGATCCGCAAAAAATTCTCTGACTAAATGTCGGCGATTAGAAGTGGCATAAACTACGACATTTTTCGGTCTAGCGGTGACGCTTCCCTCTAAAATAACCTTTAAAGCTTTAAAAGCTTCATCGTCTTCTTCAAAGGATAAATCATCGACAAAGATAATAAATTTTTGGGGCAAATCTCGCAAGATTTCAATAATTAATGGTAGGTCTTTTAACTGCGATTTTGCCACTTCAATTAAGCGCAATCCCTGACTATGATATTTTTGCAATAATCCCTTAACCAGAGAGGATTTTCCCGAACCACGGCTGCCATAGAGTAAGACATTTAAAGCTGGATAACCTGCTAATAAAAACTCAGTGTTTTTAATCAAGGTTTCCTTGGGCATTTCATAACCGACTATGTCTTGAATCTGCACGGGATCGGGATGAGTAATTCCTTGTAATCTGCCTTCTTGCCACCTTAAAGCTTGATAACGGGCAAAAATTCCTGTACCACACTCACGATAATAATCGGCTAGATCTTCGACTAATTCCGTCCAATCTAAACTAGAATGTAGGAAACTTTCTAATTTATTGTCCACTTCCCAAGCGGGGAAAATTAGAAATTTAATTTGTTCAAAAACTGTCGAATTACTTAAGCTATAAATGCTAGAGTTATAAAGAGATTGGAGGATAGATAAATCCTGTTTAACGCCATCAATTAAAGATTCGGGTAACTCCGAAACACTTTTTTTCTGTACCTGTTGACTAAAGGGATTATCATCTAATAAAATTTGTTCGATTAGAAAATCATTCCAACTGATATTTCTGGATGCTAAAGCTTGAAACAATTTACCATAAGCTTTGAGAAAATCGGCAACATTATCCGTAGATAATAGGGTAATAAATGCCTGACCAATAGCATTATCAAAAACCCCTTGATACAAAACTAACAAGCTGACTTTTTTGTAAATTTCAGAGTTCATTTTTAATTCTCCACTAATAACTAACATTTCATGGCCGCCTTTTGGCAATTCCTAATCCGATTTAATAATTGCCGCCTTGTAGCCGAGGGAATGCCAATCAGTTATTATACTACCAAGATAGGGCGATATCTGCAACATTAAGGTTAAAAAGGGAGAAATGCCTACCGACTAATTCTTAGGATTTCTTGAATTGATTCTCGATAAAATTGATAACTTATAGCAGTTATCTTCATGGTGAGGTGCAAAGTTTTCGTTTTGGGGAGACGGTCCCGATGAAAAAATTTTCACCCCCATAGATGAAAGAGGTTTCCTTCCCTACACCCCACACCCCACACCCTACACCCTACACCCTCTTTCAAGTCAGGAGAAGATACCCTGTCAGGTTACACATCATCTTGAGGAGAAACGCTATATTTGATAAAATTTAACCAATCTTGGATTTCCTGTCCTAACCAGAGACATTCATCCTCGCGGAGATTCTGGCCGATAAGATAATAATTTTTAGCCGTCCGCAGACGAATCTGATAGTTACCTTCTGTGCCATTGCTATGGAGAAAAATACCCCATAAATCTTGAGTTTTAAAAGCAAATTTTTTGTAGATAAAATTGAAGACTTTATATTTAATTAAAACTTCTTGAGGTGTAAGAATTAATTGCATCTCCCGCAAACAAATAAAACCAATTAGAGCTATAATAAAGGTAAGAATCGGGGAGATAAAGACAGTGACAGTAAGGACAATCGCCAAAGACCAGAGGGTAGGAGCATCGGAAAGTAGCTTAATTTTTGGGGGTAAATTAATCTCTAAATTATCCCGGCGTTTAGCGATACGGATGGAACTGTGGGGAGGTTTTGGTAATTTCTTAGGATCGATTAAACTTGAGGCTTGGCGATAGGAGGGATGTTGGAGAAATTTCAGGGCTTCTCTGGCACTTTTAAACCGCTTTTCTACCGCCATATCGGTCATAGTTTCTAACCAATCGATTAAATCATCATCGATTGTCACCAGTTGGCGAAATTGAATTTTAGAGTCGCGGTGGGGCAGTTCTATCGGCACAATTCCCGTCAATAAATGAATTAAAGTCATGCCCAAGGCATATAAATCAGAACCCGGAACTGCCCGGCCCCAAAATTGTTCTAGGGGTGCATAACCACTCGTTCCCACCACGGTAAAAGTAACTCCTGTTGCTGCACCCCTGGACTGGACTGCGCCAAAATCTACTAAATAAACGTTATTTTCTGAGTTAATAATTAAATTACTAGGTTTAATATCTCGATGTAATACTGGGGGCGATAATTCATGCAAATAAATGAGAATTTCGAGAACTTCTTGGGCAATATTCCGAATTACCGTAGGGGGGAAACGTTGCCCCCTTTCTAAGTGATCGCTTAAGGATTCTCCGGGTATATAATCTTGTACAAGCACAAACCAAGGAATCCCGTCACCTTGATTTTTATCGAGGGAAAAATAATCGCGATAGCGGGGAATACGGGGATGATAGAGAGAAGCTAAAACGGCGGCCTCTCGTTCAAATAATTTTAATTCTTCCCATTCCATCTGGGGACTAAAAGCGAGGAGTTTAATAATTACCGATTCCTGGGATAATACATCGGTAGCTAACCAAGTTTGACGACCGATAGCGGTATTGCCTAGGCGTTGTTGTAGTTGGTAACGTTCAGCTAAAAGAGAATCAGAAGTAAAGGTCATAGTGGCTTTTCCCTTATTTAGGGTCTGCTGAAAAAGTTTTTCCTGGGGACAGGGTGTGGGGTGTGGGGTGTGGGGTGTGGGAAGTGGGAAGAATAAATAAAAATAATCTCCTATCTCCTATCTCCTATCTCCTATCTCCTGACGACCGGCTACTGACGACCGGCTACTGACTCCTAACCCCACCAACAAACTTTTTGCCGCAAACCCTAATTAATATCAATTTGTTTTTTGGCTGTCCAACAAAGGGCGATTCCTTTTTCTTTATAGGAAGATTCTCCGACAAAGATAGGATATAATTCAGATTCCCCACGATAGATAATTTCCTGACCATCAAACCCTAGAAAAATCGGTTGATTGGGTTGAATTGCCTGATAATCTCGTTGGAGAATCTGAGGATGTAACATGGCTTTAATTTCACCCTGTTCATCCCTAGGATAATCGATCGAGCCTAAACGTTGGTAAACTGTGAGGGATTCGCTGAAAGTATCGAGATGGGCAGCCAGATAATTTTCCTGTTCGATATAGTCTAGGATTTGATAGATGAGTGTTTCGGTTTGACGAAAAAGATAGGGACAGATGACACCATGGTTAACCGGACCGATTTCGAGGGTAAAAGCTAGGGGACAAATTCCTTTCAGAAAATGATTTTCTTCCTCGCTGACGGGATGATAAATTAAGCGCACCTCAGGATTAATTTTAGTCAGATAGGTAAAGAGTTTTAATAGCCAAGGATGGGGATTAGAATAAATAATTGCCAGCATCATGTTAGATGTGGTGCTGTGAATATCGATTAATAAATCAATGGATTTTTCTCGGATTTCTTTGACTATTTTTTTGGCTCGTTTTTGTTCGTATTGCTGACCATCGGGATTAACTAAATCTTTCTGGTTAAAACAACGATTTAAATCCGTATCGATATATCTAAACCGTTGCTTTAGGGCTAAGGGATTAGCGATGAGACTGTGGGATTGAAAACTGCTGCGAGCAATAAGATTAGGTGACTTTTGCAGGTATTTAACCAAATAAGCGGGAGTTAGTTCATTGCCATGCACACCGGCAATTAAAGCCAGATTTTTAATAGTAGTTTTCTGCTCGATCATTTTTTATAATTTTTGAGAAGTTAAGTGGGTGGGTGGAATTAAATATAAGATGAACGTAGGTTGGGTTGAAGCATGAAACCCAACGCCCGATTATGTTACGCTACCGCTAACCCATCCTACAAATAATTGTGCCTCCCTACTTATAATTATTTATGGTTTGCGGCAAAAAGTTTGTTGGTGGGGTTAGGAGTCGGTCGTCGGTCGTCAGAAGATTATTTTTATTTATTCTTCCCACACCCCACACCCCACACCCCACCCCTATAACTGATTTAGAAAAACCAGCCGTAGGAATGAAGACCTTTACCTAAAAGATTCACCCCTAAATAACATACCCAAACCACAACAAAACCACTGGCCGCTAGAATAGCTGGTTTTCTTCCCTGCCATCCCCGGGTAATGCGGGCATGGAGATAAGCGGCAAACACTAACCAAGTGATTAGCGCCCAAGTTTCTTTCGGATCCCAACTCCAATAGGAACCCCAAGCTTCATTCGCCCAAACTGCCCCGGCGATGATACCGATAGTGAGAAGGGGAAAACCGAGACCGATGACCCGATAACTGATATTATCGAGGGTTTCCGCCAAGCTAAGACGTTGGGGCGAAAGGGTCGCCATCGCTGTTAAGGTGGGAGTTAAAAGGGCGGTTGTGCCACTGTTAGCCGTTTCCAGGAAAATTGGGGCGGAAAGAGTGGTAGATAACTTATTTTGCAGACGATAGGCTCCCGTACCCACGGAACTGCCTTTTAACTCGATATTTTGACCTCTAGTGACGATCAGAAAAGCGATCGCCATCAGGGAACCCACCATCAAAGCAGCATAACTTAACATCATGACGCTAACGTGCATCATCAGCCAATTCGATTTTAAAGCTGGAACCAAGGGCGCCGAAGTTTGCATTTCCCCGGGTAAGGACAAAGTGGCAAAAGCAGTAATCCCCATGGCTACAGGAGTCGTCACCACCCCCACCAGGCGACTGCGGCTATTGTACTCAGCAATTAAATGAACCGCAGTTACACCCCAAGCGAGAAAGAATAAAGATTCGTAAAGATTGCTGATGGGGAAATAACCCGCTTCTAACCAGCGCGCCCCCAATAAAGCGGCGATACAGAGGTTAGCGATGGCCACTCCCGTGCTGCCCAGGCCCGGCAACAAAGGTATGCTAGGAAAGGCTGCCCCGGCCCAATAAACCAGCATGGTTAAAAACAGGACTAAAAAAGAAGTGTTATCGAGAAAGTTCTCTAAGCTAACTAAATTCATGGGATTTCTCTCGTTTGTCGCTCGCTCGCTACCAAGTATTCCATCCTCTATCCTATCCCATCGGTAAGGCGATCGAGACAGGGAATTGTTAGTATAAACTTTGCATTTTCACTCTGACCCACCCTAAAAATTATGACTAATCAAGAAGATAATCAATTTTCCTGGTCGCGTTTGCCTCTGTTAGGCAAAATCCTGATCATTTGTTCTGGTGTTGCCGCTTTAGGCTATTTTCTTATCCCTCGTCCCTCAGAATTATCCAATATTCCCCTCGAACCCTACAGCGAATTTATCAATAAAGTGGAACGGGGCGACATCAGTAAGGTCAGAATTGGCAATCAAGTCATCTTGTATCAATTAAAAAATCCTTTAGAATCCCTGGCTATTCCGGGTAATCCCCCCGTTAATCCCCCAGAATCAAGTAATCCCTTTCACAGTGATTCTAGTTCTCTGGCCAGCAAACCAAGCAGTAATCTAGCCCCCGGACGAGTCTTGGCCACGATTCCAGTCGATAACCCCCAATTACCCCAACTATTACAGCAAAAAGGCGTAATCTTCGAGGCGATTCCTGTGGCCGAAAACAGTTGGATCACCACTCTCCTCGCTTGGGTGGTTCCTCCCTTAATTTTAGTCGCCGCCATGCAGTTTCTGTTCTATCGCAACGATGACACGCGTAAATCGCTGCTTTTTAATAAAAATCTCGCTAAAGTTTACGGAGACGGCGAAAAATATCCGATTACCTTCGGTGATGTGGCCGGGGCCGAGGAAGCAAAAACCGAGTTAAAGGAAATTGTCGAATTTCTCAAGGATGCCGAGCGCTTTAATAAAATTGGGGCGCGTATTCCTAAGGGTGTTCTCTTGGTCGGACCGCCGGGGACGGGAAAAACCCTCTTAGCAAAAGCGGTCGCGGGAGAAGCGGGAGTGACGTTTTTTAGCATTTCGGCCTCGGAATTCGTGGAATTATTTGTCGGGACCGGGGCAGCCCGGGTGCGGGATCTATTTGCCCAAGCGAAGAAAAATGCCCCTAGCATCATTTTTATTGATGAATTGGACGCGATCGGTAAATCGAGAAGTTCGGGATCGGGAACTAGCGGCAGCAATGATGAGCGCGAGCAGACTTTAAACCAACTTTTGACAGAAATGGACGGTTTTAGCCCCAAAGAAGCCGTCGTCATCGTTTTAGCCGCCACCAATCGCCCAGAGACTCTTGATGCCGCTTTATTGCGTCCGGGGCGCTTTGATCGCCAAGTTTTGGTGGATCGTCCCGATTTAGCGGGAAGATTGGCAATTTTGGAAATATACGCCCAACGAGTCCAGATGGGTGAAGATGTTAACCTCAAAGCGATCGCCACCCAAACCCCCGGTTTTGCCGGTGCCGATTTAGCCAACCTCGTCAATGAGGCGGCTCTTTTGGCTGCCCGCAATAATCGGGAAAGAGTCAGTCAAATTGATTTTAAAGAAGCAATAGAAAGAGTTATCGCTGGTTTAGAAAAGAAAAGTCGGGTTTTATCCGAAAAAGAAAAGAAAATCGTCGCTTATCACGAGGTCGGCCATGCTTTAGTCGGCGCTGTCATGCCGGGAGGTGGTCGGGTGGAGAAAATTTCCATCGTTCCCCGGGGTTTATCCGCTTTGGGTTATACCCTGAAAATTCCCACGGAAGACCGTTTTTTGATGACAGAAACCGAATTTAAAGAACAAATTACTATGTTATTGGGCGGTCGGGCAGCCGAAGAATTAATCTTTGGCAGTGTCACTAATGGCGCTTCCGATGATTTACAAAGGGCGACGGATATTGCTGAAAGAATGGTGACAATGTATGGTATGAGTAAATCCCTAGGACCCCTAGCCTACGATAAAACAGGACAGGCTAATTTTTTAGGTAATAATCAGGGTAGTCCCCGCCGTTCGATCGGGGAAAATACGGCCAAAGCGATCGATGAAGAAGTTAAACAAATTATCGACGCTAGTTACCAAAAAGCCCTAGCAATTCTCAGTCACAACCGCAATTTATTAGAGTCCATTACCGCTAATCTTTTGACCACCGAAGTAATCGAAGGAGAAGAATTGCAAGAATTCTTAAATCAAGCGCAAATGGTCTGATCAATCCCCATAAATAGGGTCTGCTGAAAAAGTTTTTCGTGGGGAAGTGGGGTGTGGGGTGTGGGGAAGTGGGGAAGTGGGGAAGTGGGGCGAACAAAGCTGCCTTTTGCCTCTCCTCATAACTAGGGTTTGCTGAATAAATAATCGAGAATATCTAACTTAAGGAGAGGAGAGGATCAAGGCATTGGAAAACTGGTATTTCCCTGCTTTGACGGTTAATTTGCCCTTTTTCCAACCCAAAGAAACAGGAGAGTTATCTCGACTTAAACTGTTATAAAGGGCGAAATTTTTTGACCAATCGTGCTTTTGACCGTTACGAATTAAAATCGGCAGTAGATTGATTTGATTATAGGTCAATTGTAAACTCTGCCCTTGACTGCCTTTAAATAAAACCCTGCCCTGATTAATTTGAGTTAAATTTACTTGACTTTTTTGCTTAAATATGCTCTTAAAATTCTCATAACTGCCCTGGGTTGCCGCTTCTCCCACTTCCAGAGCAAAACCCGCATAATTGTTACCTGTGGGTAAAGCTTGGTAGGTATTATCATCGGGATAAGGGGAATTAGGAATCTCGATCATTTCAGGAGAAGAAAGATTTATTAATCTCAGAGCTAACCAAGTTTTTTCTAATTGAATAAACCAGATATTATCATCTTTTTCTACCTTGGCGGTTTTCGGTAATTGCCAGAAAAAAGCTTGATCTGCTGGTCGTAACCAGATTAAAAGATTACGATATTGTCCGATCTCATCCCCGGGATTTTTGCCCGGTTTTACGCCATTTTTGCCAGTGTTAGCCACAAAAAAATCCACCCCTTTGTGTTGATTAAAGGCCATTAATTTAAACGGGGCCACATCGCCATCGGGGAAAGTTCCCGCCAGACTACCCATTTGATAACTAGCCCCGATAAATTGAGTTTCCCAATAACCTGGACTTTGATTATTGCCCGGTTTCCAGTTTTCATACAGGGGTTTACTGGCGAGAATTTCTACCGGTTTATTAAAGTTTTTTCGGGCTAATTCCATCACTGCTAAAGGAGGACGATAACCACTGGTAATTAGATAAAGAGAGTCCAATTCCGGGCGATTATTGGGGACGGGAGTATCACCAAAGTATAGCCAAAAAGTGCGGGCTGCACCCGATCGCATTGCCCCATTACTACCACCATAATCGCGTTTTACAGGGCCACCCCAACCACCGCGATAATATTTAACACTAGCGGCCATGGATAACCAATCTAAGGCCATTTTTGCCCATTGTTTAACTTCCGTATCTTGAGCAAAATCGTAGAGATTGAGATAGGGAGCAAAGGTGTGACCGTGATAAACTTCTGAATCCCATTCTCCCATACCGATGTTATATAAAGCTGAAACGTAACGCTTAATTTTACTTTTATAAATTTGACGAGTTGCTTCATTTCCGGTTTCTTCGGCCATCAGATAAACCGATGTTTCGCGCATCGCTCGCAGGTTATCAGTATTGCGACTATCTACCCATAAACCCCGTCTTGTTATACTCCAATCATTACCCGTTCCTTGGCCCGTACCGTGGACAGGATGGGGCCGTTGTAAAGGGTCGGTTTCTGTCCAAATTTTCGCCGCATTATACATTCTCTGACGATAAACTGGATCGAGATACTTTCCGAGCAGAAAATATTTTCTAATTTGTCCTTTTAGGGTAAAAGAAAAATAATAATCTATATAATCGGTGTGGGCCTGTTCCCGTTTTTGTGGGTCATCCTGCTGCAGGAAATCTAGGGCTTTTTGCCGGTTTCCTGCCAAGAAATCAAACATGGCCATAGGATAGGATCTTTTCTCGTTTTCTCCCCACAAATTGCCATAACTTTCTGCCTTAGCAAAATGGTTAATAACTTGCTTGGCCCTTTGTTGAAATTCTGCCTCTAATTCCGGTGTCCAATCGTTAAGATATTGGGGTTTAACTTCGGCAACGGGGAAGGAAGCGATCGAGTTTTGAGAAACAGAATAGAGGGAATTAAAGCCAATAGTAAATAGGGCAATTATTACCGCTAAAATTAGATATTTAATTCTAGATCCAATCGTCATCTTCGGCAAATTCATCGATGTTTCCTTGATTTTCTGGGGACTGAGGTTGATTCTCTTTATCTAATTGTAAAGGAACTGGTTCAGGAGGGATAATTTCTGGTAATAATTCTTCGGGTTTTTGACCATCTACCTCCACCACAATCATTTCTGTGACGGGAAACCAAAGTATGCGGCCTTGATCGTCACAAACCGTCAGCGATCGAGATTTATCTGGAGTCTCGGTTGCGAAAAAATCTCCTAACATTTTGGTGGGTAAAATATTCTTACTTTCACCCCCAATAACTCCTAGGAATATATATTCGTTACCTGTGGTCAAATGTTGGACAATAATCGCCATAGTTAAAAAATTCAGTCAATGAAATGTACTTATTGATAAGCTGTTGACTCTTGAATGATAGCTTTCAGCCATGAGCTTTCCACTGATTACTGATTACTGATTACTGATAACTGATTACTGCTTAACTTGACTGCCGTGACTGCGAGGATCGGTTTGACTAGCGCCCGCAAGGATATTAAAATCAGAAGCCTGTCCCGTAGTGGTGGCATAGGGTAGGGTAGAATTGGTTAAAAGTGCTTCTAAATTAGCAGTTAAAATTGATTTTGGTTGTTCTCCGATCGCTTGGGCAACTGGTTGTCCTTGATTATTTAAAAAGACAAAATGGGGAATACCATCCACGCGATAACGGAGAATTTCCGGCAACCATTTATTATTATCAACGTTGAGCATGACAAAATTAATGGCATTACCGTATTGTTTTTTAATTTCGGCAATTTCAGGGGCCATCGCCTGACAACTGGTACACCAATTAGCATAAAATTCTGTCAGGGTGGGTTTACCATTGCTGAGGGCAAGCTCGAAAGGTGTCGCTTTTTCCGCTTGCGCTTCCAAAGATACGGAACTAGCGGTGGTTTGAAACCCGAAGAAAATCGCTACACTAAGGATAACTGCCGTTACTGCCAGCAGCAGATTTCTGGTTTTGTTGGTGGGTGTGGTGGCTGTCATGGACATTTAATCAAAGTTTACTTTGTCCTATTGTAACGATTGCTGCGCTCTTTTAGTATTGGTGTCGATTGAGTTACAATTAAGTTAGAGATGGGTAATAATTATGACCGAAGAAAGACTCGATCGAATAGAGGGACAGCTAAAAAGGCTAGAAGGGGACGTTCATACAATTGAGGGGCGATTAGAAACTTTAGAAAGTAACCTTCAAAACATTGAAAAAAAGCTAGGAGACGTGATCAACCAAATCCGTGAACTTAGTCTTAGCATCGATACCTACCAAAAAGCTGATCAACAGGTAGTTAATTTGGCTTTTGGTCTAATCGTTGCCGCTACTGCTACTATTGTAATTCCAGCCGTTTTCGGCAAATAAGCAAAAAAAGATTCTTTGATCGGAAAGGCTGCATGAAAAAACGCGTTACTCTCACTTTTCCCAAAAAAGCCGTCCATATGCCCGTTACCTATCGACTGGCGAAGGATTTTAACATCGCAGCTAATATTATCCGCGCCCAAGTTGCCCCCAATCAAGTGGGAACATTAGTATTAGAATTATCGGGAGATATCGATGAGTTAGAAGCGGCGATCGAATGGTTACAATTACAAAATATTGGCGTTTCCCAAGTTAGTCGCGAAATCGTCATTGATGAAGAAAAATGCGTCGATTGTGGCTTATGTACGGGAGTTTGTCCCACGGAAGCTTTAACCCTTGATCCCGAAAGTTTTCGTCTTAAGTTTTTGCGTTCCCGTTGTGTGGTTTGTGAACAATGTATCCCCACTTGTCCCGTGGTGGCAATTTCCACAAACTTGTAAAGTAGCAGTTATTAAATTAATTTTTTTGCCCATTTAAATAATAGCCATCTCTGGAGATTTTAAGCCTTCATTTGTCTCCAATGCGGTTAATCGTCACAAATATCCCCTTCCCTTTCTGCCTAAAGACCCTTTCTCCGATACCATAGTTAAAAAGAGATTGCTGACTCTGGCCACATCTGTGGGGATTACATACCATTAATCATGGTTTTTTTGCAAAAAATACAAAAAACTTGACATGACTTCTGCCGTTCCTCGCCTTTCCTATCCTGATAGTCCGATTGCTGATCTTCGCGGCCTCTATAACTTTATCCTCAACCCGCAACTGTTAGCCGCAGAAAAGGGAAATCCGTCGTTCGTTAGTTTTTGTCAAAAAATTTCCCCCGTTGATCCCCTAGAAATTCTCTCTCGGATTGCCTCTAGCTATCCCACCCATTGTTATTGGGAAAATCCCGAACGAGAAACCGCTTTTCTCGGCTACGGCATCGCCTTTGCTGCCACTTTCCACGGCAAACAACGTTTTTTAAAAGCTCAAAAATTTATTGAAAACTGTCAACAAAGAATTATTAAAATTGATAACTATAGCGAGATTACTCCCCGCATCTTTTGTAGTTTCACTTTTTTCGACTCGGAAAGAGCTACCCCCTTTCCCTCAGCTACCCTAACCCTGCCTAAGTTTCAAATTATCAAAAAACAGTCGGAATATTTTTTCCTTACCAATCTCCTAATCACCAGCGAAAAAGAAATAGAAAACTCCCTCGAAGAAACTATCAACAACCTCAAAATTATCCAAAATAACTCGAGCAATTGCCGACAAAATCCCCACCAGGCTCCCTGTAGTTATTATATTCATCCTACCTATAATTTTCAAGCGGCTGTTGCCGATGCACTCCAATCTATCCATGCTCAAAAATTTAGCAAAATTGTCCTCGCTCACGCTCTTGACGTGATTTCTCCCCGTCCTTTTCATCTGGTAAACTGTCTCGATAATTTGCGTCAGCGTCATCCCGATTGCTATACTTTTTCCCTCGGCAATGGACGGGGAGATCATTTTATCGGCGCTAGTCCCGAACGCTTGCTAACTGTCCATCAGGGGCAATTAATCACCGATGCTTTAGCGGGATCCGCCCCCCGGGGAGAAAATGCGATCGAAGATGCTCTTTTAGCCAATAAACTCCTCGCTAGTGAAAAAGAACAACGGGAACATCGGGCTGTTAGTGACTTTATTAACCAAAAACTGCGACAAATTGGCTTAAATCCGCAAAATTCTCCCTCTAGATTGTTAAAACTCTCCAATATTCAACATCTCTGGACTCCTATCCATGCCAAACTAAAACCCTCCATCCATCCCCTCGAAATTGTTGCCCAACTACACCCCACTCCTGCTGTTGCTGGGGTTCCCACGGAGATCGCTTTAGCACAAATTCGTCATTATGAAACCTTCGATCGCTCTCTTTATGCCGCTCCTTTGGGTTGGATCGATTGTCAAAATAATAGTGAGTTTATTGTTGGTATTCGTTCGGCCTTAATTGAAGGCGATCGAGCGCGATTATACGCCGGTGCGGGTATTGTTGCCGGTTCCGATCCGGAAAAAGAACTAGCAGAAATTCAGCTTAAATTTCAAGCTCTCTTAAAAGCTTTAACTTAAACTATAGCTTTTTACCGAACTAATAACTTAAATAAGCCTAACTTACCCTTAAAAGGCGGATATTTTAAAGCGGGATTGAACCAAAGAGGTGTTTTCATAATCGCTTTTTTATGACTAAAATTCTCAAAGGAAAAACGACCATGGTAGCTACCGATACCGCTATTTCCCCGACCACCAAAGGGTAAACTAGGATTAGTAAAATGAAAACTATTGTTGTTAATACAACCTCCCCCAAACTGGACAGATTCTAACCATTTCTTTTCGGTTTTTGCCTTAGTAGTAAACAGATAAAAAGCTAGAGGGTTAGGGTTTTTAGCAATAATTGCTAAAGCTTCCTCAAAAGTGCTAAAGGCAATGATCGGTAAAATTGGACCGAATATTTCCCCTTGCATAATAGGAGCATCGAGGGAAACATTAGTTAATAAAGTTGGTTGAATATATAAATTTTCTCGATCGGTTTTGCCTCCAAAAACAATCTCACCATCTTGGAGAAAGTCAATCAGGCGATCAAATTGTTTCTCATTGATTATCTTACCATAATCAGCACTTAATCTGGCATCTTCACCGAAAAAATTAACAATAGTGTTTGCTAATTCTCTGATCAAATTCTCCTGCTGGGATTGATGTACTAAAATATAATCAGCTGCGATACACATTTGACCACAATTAGAGAATTTTGTCACGGCAATGCGACGGGTTGCCACGGAAATATTAGCATCAGCTTCGATAACACAGGGACTTTTTCCCCCTAATTCTAGAGTAACAGGAATTAACTTTGCTGCCGCTAGTTGATAAATAATTTTTCCTACCTTTGTACTGCCAGTAAAAAATATCTGATCAAAGGTAAAACTGTCTAACATATTCGGAATTACTTCCGCACCATCTCCGGGGACAATTAACACATATTCTTCGGGGAATATTTCTTCAATTATTTTAACTACTAATTTTTCCGTCGCTGAGGCAAATTCACTCGGTTTTAATACCGCACAGTTACCGGCAGCAATGGCACCGACTAAAGGCACTAATAACAATTGGAGGGGATAATTCCAAGCACCAATAATTAAAACCACTCCTAAAGGTTCCCGAATAATCTGACTGGAGGATGGGAAATTTAAGAGATTAGTTTTAACAGTTTTGGGTTGCATCCATGAGCGCAAATTTTTTAAAGCGGTCTTAATTTCCACCAAAAGGAAACCATTTTCCGTAATCCAACAATCTTCGGGACTTTTCTTTAAATCGCTATATAAAGCTTCATAGATCTCCGCTTCATATTTAATGATTGCCTGTTTTAACTTCTCTAACTGCTGACGACGGAATTGATAGGAACGAGTGGCACCACTAACAAAATACTGACGCAATTTGGCTAATTTTTCTGAGTTTGACAGCATCGAAATAATTCCTAACTTAATGATGAAATTCTACGGCATCCACTGGGGACGAATTCCCGCTAGAGGTAATTCAATTAAATCAGATTTACTGGCTTTTACTCCATCTTGTAGGGGAGGAATTAACATCCACAAACGACCACCGATAATTGTTTCTCCTGAATCGGTAGTCAGGGGATTAGTTGGATTAGTATCATAACTGGTGCGAAGTTGATCAAAAATAATTGCTAAACCATCGGGAGATAAACTAATGTGAATATCACGATAATCGGCTAATTCCAGTAGGGGAGTCACTTGACCGGTCTTCACATCTATTTTAGCAAAATAGGGTTTTTCTTTGTACTCTTGACTGTTAGTAACTAACTCGGTTAACAAACAATACAAATCACTACCGGTGGCATTAAATTGACAATCTATAATCGAACCTTGTAGATTGAGTAAGCGTTTTTGTAATCCTTGATTATTGACATAAAAAAGCGATCGAATATAACGCATTTTGGCATTATCCGTATTAAAATTCACCATTGCTGCGGCCGTACCATCGGCAGAAAAATTCAAAATTCGCCCAAATTTTGGTAAAAAATCCAGGGGTTTTGTCTCGAATTTTAAGGGCAAAAGCGCAATTCCTTCCCCCTGGGTGACAGCCAGAGTTTTACTATCAGGTGCGATCAAAAATTCTCCGCCTTGGATGTTTAATTTTTGGGGTTTTTCCCCCGATTTAACTGCCCATAAATCGAAGTTAATCGGATTGCGGCGCTCAATTCTCTGCACGACAATAGTTTCCCCATCTTTAGCTAAATCAAAGTGATTATTTTGATAATCTTTATTGTCTAGCACTAACTCAATTTTTGCAGGGGATTGACTGCTATCAACTTGATAAAGCTGCAGTTCACGAATTCCCTCTATCCCCCGATTTTTCGCCACGGCCGAAAAGAGGATTTTTTTACCATCAGGATAGAATTCAAAAGCCATAACGGTCAAATTTGCGGGGGTTAAGAGGGTTTTCTTCTCCTCGGTCAAGTTATAAAAAATTAATCTTCCCTGTTCTTCCCCATTAGTGCCAATATAGGCAAAAGCACGATTGCGACTTTTAAATTCTCTTTCAAAAATTGCCAGGGTTTGTCCTAATCGATTACCGCTGCGAAATTGTTCCCGCGCACCTTCAATTTGCAGATGATATTTTTCTCCGTAGGGAATGGGAGAAGTGAGGGTATAAGCTAATCGTCTTCCGGCCCAACTCAACTTACCCGGCAGCGGAGGATCGATAACTAGATTTTTTTCTACACTAGCATGATCCATGGGGCGATCAAAAGTGATAATAAATGCTTGATCTTCTGAGCCAATTTCTCGATTTTCCCAGCTAAATTCCTTGACCCTTGGACCGGTTTGCAAAAGACATTGATTACCACAGCTATTACCTAACCAAATTAAGCCGCCAATTACTAAGGTTAGCGATACAATTAATGTTATCGCTAATTTATCAATCGGTTGTAGTTGTAAGGTCTTGATCATTATAGTAGATGGTTAGAAACAACTGATAACTGATAACTGTTAACTGTTAATATCCGTAGGGATCCACAGGAGTGGGTATAGATTTCACGGATTTAGCCTTAATTACTAATTGTCTTCTGGTGGTTGATTTTCCCACCTCTACGGGTAAAGATTCCGTGGCCATTTCTCCGGTGATTTCTAACCAAGTATCATTGGGATATTGACCGCGACTTCCTGATAGTTTCACCGGCAAACCCACGGGATAAGCATCCACGGCACAACAGGTAAGGATAAAGCGACTAATTAATAAATAATTATCGGGTAATTGGGGCAATTGCACCACAAAACCTGTGACTTTTACCGGTTGTCCCGTGTAAGCATCAGGTTCGGGGTAAGCATTCAAAGTTCTTACCCATTCAATTAAACTTTTTTCCTCTGGTTTAACGGTAGTGCCAAAGGATTGAGTTTGCAAGCGAGTTAGGGGTAAAGATTCACTAATTCCCCTCTGTAATGCGATTTGACTGCTGAGGGGCTGCGGGGCAATAAATAGGCCTAAAAGGGCAGTGATTACTAATAAACCTGAGCCAAAATGTTGGGGAAGAATGGTAATATGCGATCGATTATCGTTACTATCTAAATTAATCTTTTTTTGCCACTGTTTTAATAATGTCCAAAGCTTGACTATTCCCAGAACAAATAAAGCAATACTGGTGATGAGAACCAGGATAAAATAATTAGGATGTATCAGTAAATTTAACTGTCCAGTTATCCAGTATTTAAATAGTAACGAACCCCAACCGATTAGGGCAATAACATCGATAAATTGGGGGGCGATTATTTTTAGACGTGATGAATTCATGGGAAAAACTATCCGGGTACTGACCTAAAATAAATAACTGTGAGCCAAGGTGAGTAAAAAAGTCATTTGCGCTGCTAAAGCAAAGAGATAAATTAACATTCTCGGTTTAAAAATAGACAACATTAAACCAATCCCTTTCAGGTCAATCATTGGACCGAACACTAAAAAAGCCAGCAGGGAACTACTGGTAAAACTAGAGGCAAAGGAGAGAGCAAAAAAAGAATCAACTGTGGAACAAATCGAAACAATGACCGCTAACAGCATCATGGCCAAGATCGAAGTAATCGGATCCTGACCCAAATTAAGAACAAATTCCCGGGGAACAAACACCTGTAAACCGGCCGCTATAGCACTTCCTAAGATTAACACTCCTCCTAATTCCCGTAATTCCATCACCACGTTTTCCACAAAAGTTAACCAGCGCCTTTTCATCGGGATAGCTTGCACTGCTGGTAGGACAGCAGTAGCGGCAAAACTTTCATCTAAGCGCAAAGTTTGCCCAGAATTACCGATCAGAAAAGAACCGGATTGTAGTAGTAGTGGGATAGATTCTTTTTCCGGTGTTTGCGGTTGCCAATTGAGACTTTTTGCCAAAGAGGTTTGTAGTAGCGGTCGGGGATCTTTTTGGATACTAAAGATAATACCGATAACCGTAGCGATGAACAAAGAAAAGATAACTCGATAGAAAACAATTTCCGGTTGATCGCGAAAAGCTACCCAAGTGGACCAGATAACAATCGGGTTAATTGTCGGCGCTGCTAAGAGAAAACTAACCGCTACTGCATTCGGCATTCCTTGCACAAGTAAACGTCGCGCCACCGGCACATTGCCACACTCGCAGACGGGAAACAAAAAACCAATACATCCCCCCACAAATGCTCCTAAAACAGCATTTCGAGGCATCAAGGCAACTAGGCGACGTTCATCGACAAATATTAAAAGAATACTAGAGAGAATCACCCCTAGCAGTAAAAAAGGCATCGCTTCCACCAACAGGCTCAGGAATAGGGTAAAGGCATTTTGTAGTTGACTCATCTATCCTCGCCTTGGCAATTAGAGGTTTAGGGGTAAAGACTTAGGAACCCTAGAAAAAGGTTCATCAGTCCGCTCCCCGGCTTTTTAACATTTTTTTAATATATCCGATCGAGTGACTTCTGGGACAGGTTTTAGGTTTTGGGGTTTTGGGGTGTTAGGGTGTTAGGGTGTTAGGGTTTTAGTTGAAATTCCCCCACTTCCCCACTTCCCCACTTCATAATTCATAATTCATAATTCATAATTCCCACTCTCCCATCACCTCACACTTAGAGGACTCGATTAAGCTTGCCGCTTTGATAACCTTCTAGATCGAGGGTGACATAGATAAAGCCTAATTTTTGCAGATCAGCGACTAATTCGCTTAAATTTGTCCGATTAATAAAGTCGGGAATTTCTGCTGCCGGTAATTCAATCCGTGCCGTATCGCCGCTCGATCGCACCCGTAATTGACGATAACC
The DNA here is from genome assembly GCF_030065455.1 of Microcystis sp. M53602_WE12. Lineage (NCBI taxonomy): Bacteria > Bacillati > Cyanobacteriota > Cyanophyceae > Chroococcales > Microcystaceae > Microcystis > Microcystis sp. M53602_WE12. Next base: position 25,481 of record NZ_JASJFB010000231.1, read on the forward strand.
TAATTTTCGCAGATAAATCTCCGCCCGTCCGACTCTTTGCAATTTCTCCAGGCTAATTTCCTCCCCGTAGGGAAAACGGGAACTTAAACAGGGTTGCGCCGGTTTATCCCACCAAGGTAAATTTAAGTAACGAGATAGTTGACGAACTTCGCTTTTTGTGATACCAATTTCCGCCAAAGGTGAACGAGCGCCGCGCTCCCTAGCGGCTTGAATTCCGGGACGATAATCCCTTAAATCATCAGCATTAACGCCATCGATGACGTAGGAATAACCACGAGCGAGGGCGATGGGTTTAAGGGTGTCGTGTAGCTCACTTTTGCAGAAATAACAGCGATTAACGGGATTACTGGTGTAATTGGGGTTATTCATTTCCTCGGTTTCCACCAATTCATGCCGAATACCGATATAATCGGCCTGAGCGATCGCTTCTTCTAATTCTTCCGGCAGTAGGGAAGGGGAAACCGCCGTAATTGCCAATGCTTGACTCCCTAGCAGATCATAGGCCACTTTGGCCACTAGGGTACTGTCCACGCCCCCAGAATAGGCAATCAGAGCTTTTTCGCTGGTTTTTAAGAGGTTTTGTAATTGTCCGAGTTTATCAAGTAATTGACTGTCCATGGCGGCGATTTTGGCAACTGGTTTAGGGAGACCGTTTTTTATTTGGGTATAAACAAGTAAGTGGGTGGGTGGAATTAAATATAAGATGAACGTAGGTTGGGTTGAAGCATGAAACCCAACGCCCGATTATGTTACGCTACCGCTAACCCATCCTACAAATAATTGTGCCTCCCTACTTAGCTTAAGCCACTTGTCCCAAGAATTTGCGGCAAGGAGGTAAGTAGTCGTGCAAAATAAATTTCCTAGTCAAGATAGGCACTCGTGCAAGAGGCAAGAGGTGGTTAGATATGTGTAATTAATTTTGCCTAGGTACTTAGTATAATCATAAATGTGTCTTAGCTTAACCCTCTCTACATGACAACAAATCTCACAGACTATAAACATATTGCAATTGATCATCGGGGAGTACCAATAATTGCGGGTTCTACCCTAAAAGTGATTGATCTAGTTATGGCACAAATAGCTTACGGTTGGACTCGATCAGAAATTCACATTAACCATCGTGATTTAAGTATGAGTCAAATTCACTCAGCATTAGCTTACTATTGGGAACATAGAGAGGAATTAGATCAAGCTATCCAAGCTGATTTAGAATTTGCCCAAAAAATGCGAGGAAAAGCCGGAGATTCTCCCTTTGTTACCCGACTTAAAGCACAGGGAATAGAGTAAGAATAGGCGTTTAAAATGTATCTTAGCTTATTGCTGATCCCAATTATTTTAGTAAGTATTTAGGGCTCTTCGTTACCCTTTATGCTAAATCAACATACAAGATGCCAAGATAACATACTTCTAACCCAAAAATTCCGAAAGTTTCTAAAGCCATAGCCTCTCCGTTTTATTAGTTTAAGTTTATTGTTGATTCCCTCGACCACC
>NZ_JASJFB010000425.1:0-4841 GCF_030065455.1 Microcystis sp. M53602_WE12
CCAGACGTTTCAGGCTTTGTTGCCCTTGTTTTGTGTACCAAGCGATGTACTACGAGAAGGATAATGCAAGGTTTTTGAAAGTCCCAATCCTATTTTCTTGCACTAACATCGGACTTTAACAGGTCAAAAGCCTTATTTTAAAAGGGTTTTACCATTATTCAGCAAGCCCTACTTAATTAGTGCATAAGCTAAAAGCAAGCTGTGACTGGGTTATAATTTTTGGAGATGTCTAATAAGGTTTTTAGATTTATTCAGCCAGCCCTAACTAACCCTTTTTTGCCTCTTCCAAGTCATGATAATGCTGATAAGCGCCAATTTCGGGGTTAAAGGGGGCGATTTCTTCAGTTACAGTTAATCCCAAACCTTCTAACATTGCTTGTAGGACAGAATCGGGGGACAGACGGAGATAATCGGGATTAATTTCTAGGGCTACATGACGATTACCGAGGTGATAGGCAGCTTTGAGGAGTAAATCGGTTGAAGGGGCGGTAATAGTGATAACTGGTTCTGGTTTAGCAATAATTTGAATAATTTCGCCGTTTTCCCCCCGCAGGAAATCGCGGTCCTGTAGAATTGTGCCGCGGGGTAAACGAAAACAGAGGGAAAAACCTTCGGGACTATCGAGACGATAACGGCTGCGGGTGCGTTCTTCGGCCGTGAGTAGAAGGCTAAAAAGTACCGTTTCTGGGGGAGGTGAACTAGCGGTATGACGGGGGGGTAAGCGCTCGGTAAAAGTTAACATGGTAGTGGTCAATAGGAAAAAACATTCTTAATTGTAGCCCTGACTCCAGCTTGACCCGAAAAACTGAGGAACTTTTTCTATTTATTTTCCCGCTGCAGACGAATCATCTCATTTTGCACCCGTCGTCTCAAGTTATCATCGGTACGAATCCAGTTAGTAATGGCGTTAAATTCAGCCGCAGTGAGGCCACTATCTTGGACAATCTTTTTTGAGTTATTACAATAATCTACGGCAATTCTTTGGGCATTAGCTGGAAGATTATTAAAGCTTTCCCGTTGGTTACAGGTAATTGCCGGGGGACTTTTGCCTAAAATTTGCGAAATTTCCTCATAAGCTTGTTTTCTTTCGGTTTCGATCCGCAAAACTGCTTTGGCATAACGTTTGATTTGGTCAGCCGTAAAATCTTGAGTATAAGCGGAGGACTGAAAACTAACCACCTCCGTCGTCCAAGAAAATTCGGGAATCAGACCGCCAAGAATGGCGATTACTGCCAAAAAAGTCACGATAAAAGAATGTCTTAAGCTTTGACCTAGATCGGCTAGGGGATAGCAGTAAATCACCATGCGAGTTTGTCGCTGAATAGATAATGATAGCAAACTTTCCAGTTAAATCCTGCTTTTTTGAATATTTTTAACGATCATAAGTTCCAATTTTAGCCAATATCTCCTGGTCCCGAACTTAATTTTTGGGCAGAAATTGCTTTGGTAAACTTTTTTAACGTTTTTGGGGGCAAAATTAGTCAAAAATCTTGGAGAGAACCGATGAACGATTTTTGGGAAGTTAGGATGCCTATCGCTTTTAGAGAATATTTATCGGCAATTTCGCCATCTAATCTCTTTTTATTAGCTTATATCGCTGTAAATCTCTCGCTTGTTCCCTTTTTTCTCTCCCCTGGCGGGGAATTGGGGGGAAATCTAGATAAATTAAAGGTTTCAGCGATTCCGATCGAGACAATTCCCGCTTAGAATAATGCAGTGGAATATATAGCCAATGAGGATTTGAGGCATTATTTAGTGATCTCGATCCTGGCGAGTCCTCAACAGGGGAACCATAATAAACTACTGACAACCACCCTAAACTCAGAAAAACCGCAAAAAAAGGAGTTAGCGCATGAATAAAGGTGAATTAATCGATCAAATCGCTCTCAAAGCCTCTGTGACCAAAAAACAAGCAGATGCTGTTCTCACTGCCGCCATCGAAACCATTATCGAAGCGGTTTCTGAGGGGGACAAAGTAACCCTAGTAGGATTCGGTTCCTTCGAGGCCCGGGAACGTCAGGCCAGGGAAGGACGCAACCCGAAAACCGGCGATAAGATGGAGATTCCGGCCACTCGCGTCCCGGCTTTCTCGGCCGGTAAACTGTTTAAAGACAGAGTAGCCCCGGATAAGGAATAATTACTGTTGAGTTTCGTTCTCGCGTAGCGAGCGCAAAGCGTTCGCTGTAAGTCTTTTGCCTAGACCTAAACATGGTGGTAATCTTGACTGGGCGGCCGCCATTGCCGGCTGTCCGGTTTCCTCTATTCTCGATTTTTCTGCCAGTATCAACCCCCTCGGTCCGCCAGAAAGCGCCCTAACCGCTATTAAAAGCCATTTAACCAGTCTGACTCGTTATCCTGACCCCGGGTATTGGCAGTTGCGTTCTGCCCTCGCCCAATGGCATGATATCGGGCCGGATTGGATTCTCCCCGGCAATGGTGCGGCCGAGTTATTAACCTGGGCCGGTCGGGAATTAGCAGCATTTGATAGTGTTTATGTACTAACACCCGCTTTTAACGATTACGAACGGGCTTTAAAAAGTTTTGGTGGAAACATCTGCAAACATTCCCTAGATTTAACCACTTTAAAGCCGGTTAATCCCGAAAAACAAGGCTTATTACTCAATAATCCCCACAATCCCACGGGGAAACTCTGGACGGTGGCGGCCATTCGTCCCTATCTATCGCAATTTGGTTTGGTGGTAGTGGATGAAGCTTTTATGGATTTTTTACCCCCGCAACAACAGGAGAGTTTAATATCTCTGTTGCCGGAATATCCCAATCTCGTGATTTTGCGTTCCCTAACTAAATTTTACAGTCTCCCCGGTTTACGTCTAGGATACGTCCTCGCCCATCCCGAGCGCCTGTTACAATGGCAAAGATGGCGCGATCCTTGGTCGGTGAATAATTTGGCCGTGGTTGCCGCTATTGCGGCAATTGAAGATAGGGATTTTCAACAACAAACTTGGGATTGGTTAACGGCGGCCCGCCAGGATTTATGGCAAGGATTAGCTAATTTTCCGCAATTACAGCCCCAAACCAGTGCCGCTAACTTCCTCTTAGTACAATCTCAATCTTCCTGTTTACCCCTACAGGAAGCTTTATTAAAATATCATCGAATTTTCATCCGCGATTGTCTCAGTTTCCCCGAATTGGGCAGCAATTATTTTCGGGTCGCTGTCCGTTTACCAGCAGAAAATCAACGATTATTATCGGCTTTAGAGAGTATTTTAGCCGCGTCTGATATTAACAACAAAAAGGCTCCCGCCAACTAGACGGGAGCCGCTGCCATCGAACTAACCGAAATTAGTCGAGGTCAGGCATTGCCAATGCGGGTTCAGTCTCGCGGTCAATTCCTTTCTCGAAACCGGCGGCGGCGGCGCGAGCGCGTCCAGCGTGCCAGAGGTGTCCAATCAGGAAGAAGAAGGCGAGAGTGAAGTGAGAGGTAGCCAACCAAGCGCGAGGAGACACATAGTTAAACGAGTTAACATCAGTGATAACGCCACCCACAGAGTTCAAGGAACCTAAAGGAGCGTGGGTCATGTATTCAGCCGCGCGGCGTACTTGCCAAGGTTGTACGTCATTTCTGATTTTGTCGAGGTCTAAACCGTTAGGACCGCGGAGGGGTTCTAACCAGGGACCGCGGAAATCCCAGAAACGCATGGTTTCACCACCGAAGATGATTTCGCCTGTGGGAGAGCGCATCAGGTATTTACCTAGACCGGTGGGGCCTTGGGCAGAAGCGACGTTAGCACCTAAGCGTTGGTCACGCACCAAGAAGGTGAAAGCTTGAGCTTGGGAAGCTTCCATACCGGTCGGACCGTAGAATTCACTGGGATAGGCGGTGTTGTTAAACCAAACGTAAACGGCGGCGATAAAGCCCATCATGGAAAGAGCGCCCAAGCTGTAGGACAGATAGGCTTCTCCAGACCAGATGAAAGCGCGGCGCGCCCAAGCAAAAGGTTTGGTGAGAATGTGCCAGATACCGCCAGCGATACAGATTAAGCCAATCCAGATGTGACCGCCGATGATATCTTCCATGTTGTTGACGCTGATAATCCAGCCTTCGCCACCGAAAGGAGCTTTGGTCAGATAACCAAAGATAACTGCGGGGTTGAGGGTAGGATTAGTGATGACGCGGACATCACCGCCACCGGGAGCCCAGGTATCATAGACACCGCCAAAGAACATGGCTTTAAATACCAACAACAGCGCGCCACAACCCAAGAGAATCAGGTGATAACCGATGATGTTGGTCATTTGGTTTTTGTCTTTCCAGTCGTAACCGAAGAAATTAGAGTATTCCTCTAGGGTTTCCGGTCCGCGGATAGCGTGGTAGATACCACCAAAACCGAGTACAGCCGAAGAAATTAAGTGCAGAACACCGGCAACGAAGTAGGGGAAGGTATCGACTACTTCACCACCAGGACCGACCCCAAAACCGAGGGTAGCTAGGTGGGGAAGCAGGATTAAACCCTGCTCGTACATCGGTTTTTCAGGGATAAAGTGGGCGGTTTCAAACAGGGTCATTGCCCCGGCCCAGAAAACGATTAAACCAGCGTGAGCGACGTGAGCGCCGAGCAGTTTACCGGAGAGGTTGATAAGACGAGCGTTACCGGACCACCAAGCGAAGCCGGTGGAACTTTGGTCACGACCAGTAGCGGTGGGGATATTAGAGAGCGTTACCACGCGGGAGAACCTCCTCAGGGAAGATAAAGTTTTCGTGGGGTTGGTCTTGGGGAGCCATCCAAGCTCTCAGACCTTCGTTAAGCAGAATATTTTTAGTGTAGAAGGTTTCAAATTCCGGGTCTTCCGCCGCTCTCAATTCCTGAGAAACGAAGTCA
>NZ_JASJFB010000092.1:0-23118 GCF_030065455.1 Microcystis sp. M53602_WE12
AATTCAGCTACTTTTTCCCTGAAAATTAGGTAATTGACCCCCTCAAAATCGGTAAAACCCCACACCCCACACCCTACACCCTACACCCTGCTTCTAGGAAAAACTTTTTCAGCAGACCCTATTTAATCCTAGTTCAGATTCTTGACTTTCGTAGCGAGATGATTCCCGCTCCCCTAGAAGTTATTTTTCCTAGATGATAAAAATCGGGGTTGAAAAATGTTCAACCCCGAAAAAAAGCAATTTTTGAGCGGATTAACCCACTGGTTGTAACTGTAATTGCGAGAGAATATCGCTTTGCTCAGAGCGCTGATGACTAGAGACTGTCACCACGGTTTCAGCAGTTACATCTAATAGCGCATGGTCTCCAGAATTGACTTTTCCCGATAACATCGCCTCGGCTAAACTATCCTCTAAGCGTCGAGTTAAAGCACGACGTAAAGGCCGCGCACCGTAGCTAGGATCATAACCCTCATTGATGACCAAATCCTTAAAAGCGGCGGTAACTTCCACAGAAATACCTTTTTCTGTCAATTGTTTGGCTAGATCTGCGATAAGAATATCGGCAATCTGGGTAACTTCTTCGCGAGTTAACTGTCGGAAAACAATGATTTCATCGAGACGGTTGAGAAATTCGGGACGGAAATATTGTTTTAACTCCTCTGTCACCCGATTAGAAATCTGTTGGTAACGCGATTGAGCAAAATCGTCAGCCATCTCGAATCCTAAGCTATTACCGCCTTTTTCGATGACTTTTGAGCCAATATTCGAGGTCATGATAATTAGGGTATTCTTAAAGTCCACCCGACGACCTTGGGAATCGGTCAAATGACCATCTTCTAACAGTTGCAGGAGAAGATTAAAAACATCGGGATGTGCTTTCTCGATTTCGTCAAACAAAACTACTTTATAGGGTTGACGACGCACTGCTTCCGTTAACTGACCGCCTTCATTGTAACCGATGTATCCGGGAGGCGCACCAATTAACTTAGAAACCGTGTGGGATTCCATAAATTCCGACATATCTAGGCGAATCATACTGGATTCCGAGCCAAAGAGCAACTTAGCTAAGGCTTTCGTTAATTCAGTTTTACCGACTCCCGTGGGACCGGCAAAAATAAACGAGGCAATCGGACGATTAGGATTCTTTAAATTTACTCGCGCTCGACGAATAGCACGAGAAACGGCATTCACTGCCTCCTGTTGGCCAATAATCCGCTCGTGCAGTTGACATTCCAGATTTAAGAGCGATTCTGACTCAGTTTCAGTTAATTGGGTAACGGGAATACCTGTCCAAGCGGCGACAATTTGGGCGATTTCCTCCGCATCCACCACCGGAATTAAAGATTCGGGGTTGATTAGGGGTGATTCTTCCCTAACCTCCGCAGGACTTGTACTTTGCAGGGAATAGCGTAGATGGGTGCGGGATCCCGCTTCATCGAGAAGATCGATCGCTTTGTCCGGTAAAAAGCGATCATTGATATAGCGAGAGGATAGATTAACGGCAGCTTCGATCGCTTTTTGATCGTATTTTACCTGATGGAAATCCTCGTAGGTGGCTTTTAAACCCCGTAAAATCTCGATCGCCTGCTCTTTAGTTGGTTCTCCCACCATAACTGGCTGAAAACGTCTTTCTAGAGCCGCATCTCGCTCAATATGCCGTTTATACTCATCGAGAGTTGTTGCCCCTAAACACTGTAACTCCCCGCGAGCTAAAGCAGGTTTAAGCAAGTTAGAAGCATCCATGGCTCCTCCCATGCTACCAGCACCGACAAGAGTGTGAATTTCATCGATAAACAGGATAATATTGCCCGATTTGCGAACTTCCTCCACAACACCCTTTAAACGTTCCTCAAAATCGCCGCGAAAACGGGTTCCCGCCAGTAAAGACCCCATATCGAGGGCAATTACCTGTTTATCCTGCAAAAGTTCGGGAATATCGCCATTATGGATGCGTTGTGCTAACCCTTCAGCGATCGCTGTTTTGCCCACCCCCGGCTCACCCAGTAAAATCGGGTTATTCTTGCTGCGACGGCCTAAAATTTGGACAACTCGCTCGATTTCTGGCTCTCTACCGATTAAAGGGTCAATTTTGCCATTTTTGACCTCTTGGTTTAAATTGCGACCATATTGGGCTAAAATCCCGCCTTGGGGAGCATTTTTCTGGTCTTCATAGTCACTCTTTGCCGTGAAGCGACCACTAGCGACTTTTTCCCCGGCATTTTTAATTAAAAGGCCGCGAAGTTTGATCAAATCAACACCCTGCATAATTAAAATTTTAGCGGCTAGGGATTCGGGATCGCTGGTGATAGCGAGTAATAGATGTTCAGGTGCGATCGCCTGTTCCCCTAATTGTCGAGCTTCCTGAAATGCTTGCTCGAACATCTTTTTCGCTTTCGGGGTAAAAGGGATATTAACGGGACTGTAACCGGTGCCGCGGCCGGTCATTCCTTCAATCAGGCGGCGACTTTCGTGCAGGGTAACTTTTAAATCCTTGAGAATTAAGGCTGCGGTGGCGGTGGCTTCTCCTATCAATCCTAAGAGCAAATGCTCCGTACCCACGACACTGTGACCGGTACGACGGGCTTCTTCTTGGGCGAACATCACCGCTTTGATAGCTTTCTGGTTAAAGTATTCAAACATGATCGACGGCTTCCTGGCTACTGGGCTTTACCTGTTACTGTAACGTTTTCTTTACATTAGCCGGAAGGGTGATATCCGTATCAGTAGGGTGGGTTAGTCAGTGGTGAGCTTGGGCGATGCTTAAAATCCTTAACAAAAATTAAGGCTACTGGGAGTTATAACTTGACCCCCTGTGCAACTGTCGCTCTACAAAACTAATGCAAAAATGATAATTATTGATGTACCATATAAGGTACGATAACTGAGAAGGTAAGGATTGAAAAGGCTGCCAGCCAAGTTTTTTCGAGCCGAAGGTGGGTCGGAGCCAGTCAAAGATTGGTGGAAAACTCTCAGCCGTGAAGATTGCCGGATTATTGGCAGCGATATCAAGGACGTAGAGTTTAGCTTTCCCATCGGCTGCCCCTGTGCCGTTCACTTTCCGGTTATCAAGACTTATGGGAGGTGCGGAGTAGGGGCAATTCATGAATTGCCCCTACGGGCAGACGCATCACGCGGGTCATCTTTTACATCAGCCGAGGGGAGATGATTCTGCCGCACGGCAACATCGGCGAAGTCCCAAAAACCCCAAAACGGGAAATCTAGTAGGGGCGAACGGCCGTTCGCCCCTACTAGCGCAAGAAGGAACAGGAAAAATATGACCGCTAACCGCCATACTGGCTCCGATTTCGATGATTTTCTCAAAGAAGAAGGTCTTGAGGAGGACTGTAGTGCGGTGGCACTCAAACGGTTACTGGCGCGGCAGTTGGCTGAGGAGATGAAACGGCTCTCTCTGACCAAAACGGAGATGGCGGCGCGGATGCAGACCAGTCGAGCGCAACTTGACCGCCTCCTCGACCCGGAAAAGACGGGCGTTTCTCTCGATACTATCCAACGGGCGGCTTCTGTGGTGGGCCGCCAATTGCGAATCGAGTTGCTCTGAGGGAAGTCAGAAAGTTCGGAGTGCCGCAGATGAAATTACCCAACGGGGAACTGGCAGAAATCTCGATGGAAAAACTGATTGGCTATTGCTTAAATCCAGAACATTCCAGAGGAAAAAATAAAGCCAGAGTCTTTCGCTCTCGTCTGGGAATAACTGCCGAGAACGCTGAGGTTTTGCGATCGCTCATCTCACAGGCTGCCCTGGAGGGGGAAGTTGTGCAACAAGCGGTCACGGAATTCGGCCAGCAGTTTAAAGTGGATTGGACGATACCAAAACGGGAAGGAACACAACTGCGAACTATCTGGGAAATCAGCTTAATTAATCCCAACCCTCGTCTAATTTCTGCCTTTATCAAGTGAAGTACCATGAAAGACATCAAACTTTTAGATACGGTTGCCATCCTCAACTCCGTCCCTCGGGAGCGATTGACTTTAGTTGAGCCAGATTATGAGGCTGTCCCCAGCTTGCCAAGCGGACAGGTGGGAACAGTGGTTGAGGTGTATGAAAAAGGTTCGCGCTATCAATATTTAGTGGAATTTTCTGACAGTCAGGGGCGGGAATATGCGGTGGCTATTCTGCCAGGCGATGAGCTTCTGGTCTTGCATTATGAACTGGAGGTGGCGTGAATTCTGCTTAACGGAAAACGCTATGGCTCAAGTAAAAGTTTTCTATGAACCGGAAACGGAATTACTCACTGTCTTCTGGCAATCCCCCAGAAAGGAGCAGATTTGTACTGAACTGGGGGATGGGGTGATTTTAATTAAGGATTCCACCAGTGGCGAGCCGATTGGCTTGGAAATTCTCTCCTATCGCCCTGGGGACAATCGCTTTGATGCGGTGAGCGTCGAATTGGGGCATTTGAGTCCCGTCAGTTGATATTGGTCGTTATTCGGGTTGTGCTGTAACTCCAAACTCATCTGAGCGTTGAGGAGGCGTTTCCTGACGGAAGGAGGGGATGTCCCTATTGTCCCAGGTGAATCGCTGCCAGGGAGCAAAATCTAAAGATTTAGTAAAATGTAGCGTAGGATACTGTTATGGGGGGGGGAGTGTGTATCGTTGCTTTTAATACTATTTTAGGGTTGGGTAAGACTATTGCTTAACCCGACCTACGCAAGCAGCAAACTCCTTAAAGGATAAAGGTAAAAATGAACAGACTTAATCGAGCATTGATATTGAGCTTAGGTCTTACGGTAGTTTCTGGTGCCTTAGCTTCTAAACCTGTACAAGCAGCTTTAATTTCATTTAACGATACCACTCTAGGGAACGGATCATTCTCCTGGTTACAGCCAGGATTTACACTCTCAGCATCAGCATCGTCTGGAGGAGTGCTTTCAAGCATACCTTCTGGTGAATTTGCAGGCCTTTGGATTTCCCAGTCACAAACGGCATCAGGCGTTTATACGCTAACATTTTCTCAGTCAGTTACTTTAGCAGAATTTCAATTTGATGCTCTTAGTGGAAATGGTCCTCTTCCTGTTGAGACAATTGGTAGCTTTAGTATCTCCTCTGGTTTGCCTGCATTAAGCTATGTAAACCTACAGAACACTGTGTTTGATGGGAGTACAATCACTCAAGTAACTGGAGTGGACAATGGCAAAGGTATCTTGACTGTAACAAGTGCCTCACCCTTCACTTCTTTATCTTTTGTTCATAGTCAAAACCCAGGTCAAAATGGTTTTGTTATTGAGAGAGTTACAGTTGACACGACAGTCACGACGATACCTGAATCTTCCTCTACCTTCGGACTGATCGCCCTCGGTACTCTAGGCGCAGCCTCAACCCTCAAGCGTAAACTGAAGTCCTCTAAATCCACCGGAAAAGAAACCACAAAAGTTGGCTAAATTGCTTCTAAAAATACGACCATTGCCACCCCTTTATTCAGTCAGACCAAGTTTAGAGTAAAACTCGTAGGTTAGGTTGACGCAAGGAAACCCAACAACTTCCCGGAATATTTTCACAATCTTGGTTGGGTTTCGCCTTTTGAGCCGATTGGTAATACCTGCTCAATAATAATAGCTCAACCCAACCTACGGCCTTATCTTTACATTAGCCAGAAGGGGGATATCCGTATCAGCAGGGTGGGTTAGGAGACAGGAGTGGGGAGATGGGGAGTTTTTTGCTGTGAACAGTAAACAGTAATCAATTACCTGAAAACTAAAATCTGATCACTGTAATTAGTAAAACTCGTAGGTTGGGTTGACGCAAGGAAACCCAACAACTTCCAGGAATATTTTCACAATCTTGGTTGGGTTTCGCCTTTTGAGCCGATTGGTAATACCTGCTCAATAATGATAGCTCAATCCAACCCAGGGCTAGAGCGTCTGAGGGAATGCTAGATTTGACCATGACAGTAACTCAGCAGACAAACTACCATCAGGATTTTGGCATGAAAATTCATGGCTTGAGCGGACTAAAACTTTAATCTTTTCTCAATCTTTCTAACAGTTCAGAGCGGGATAAATTCACTAAAGAAAGAAGTAACCCGGTGCGTTCTGAGATGGGAAGTTGGGCAATCTGTGCAACTAGACCAGACAATTCCGAATCTAGGGTTCCAAACCGCCCTTCCAGAAGACTAGCTATCAGCGAGAGTTGTCCCTCTAAAGTGCCTTCCTGTTTTCCTTCTATTTTCCAATCTTCTCGCTGTTTTAGATAGGCTGGTGATAGGTTCATGATGTCCTCCTGTTCCTCGCTACTTAAATTATCTCTCAATTCCAAATTCTTACGCCAGTTGGCTAGAATTTCTAACAAATTTTCTTTAAAAGAGTTATCTTCTGGCAATTGAACTAACTCTTCTACGGCTCTTTTTTGTGTTTCTCCTTTTCCTAAAACCCTCAACCATAAAGTGTCTTCACTCACTGGTAACTGGTGGATGGCAACGATTGCCACTTTGAGGAAGTCAGCTAAAAAGTAAACCCCTTTTAACCAATTCCTCTCATCGCTGTCAGCCCTGAATCCTTGAATCATTCTAGCTGAAAAGGTGGGGGTGAGAATCCATAAAACTGGCAATTCTGCGACCGTCAGAGTTTTGTTTGCCCGTTTCGCCTTTCTTAACAGGTCATTATGAACAGTATATAACTTTGATATACAACTGCGAATCTCTATTTCTGAGGGCGGGTTACGGAAAGGTTCAAACAAACAGGAAGTCGCCGCCATTTTTCCGAGTAAACCTAAAGGGAGTTCGGTCCTTGATGGTGAACTGGCCGGTTCAAACCAGACATCTATTTCTTGAACCTCACTTTTCACTTTCTTACTCTTTTTTATGGTTCCTAGAGGCGCTAACAGTTCCTCTAAATATTCCTTGGCAAATTGGTCGTGAATTTGGCGGGTCATTCTCGGAGATGACTGAGAATATAAAAGGGGATAAACTATCCTATTATATCATTAATTAAAAAGGAATCCAAGCGACAACATTGATCCATGACTAGGAATCAAATTGACTAAGAGAGGAACGTCTTTTAAAAGGAATTAGTTTTTTGATTAATTCAGGTGTAATTAAGCCTTGGGGATAAAAAATCGTTCCCAAAACGATTAAAATTCCAAAAATAATCAAACGACCATCGCGCAAGAAATTCCCTAACCAAATTGGTAAACCATTCACGCCACCGAGGGCGCGTAAAACTTCGGGCAAAGCAGTTAAAACAATGCCTCCCACCACCGGCCCGACAAAAGTTCTTGAACCACCAATTAAAACGAAAGCCAGGAAAATAATACTGGCATCAAAAGTTCCCTGACGGGAATTCCAAGTATTGAGAAAATGGGCGCTTACCGCTCCCACAACTGCCGCTAAAACTGCCCCGAAAGTGAAGGATAAAACCTTGTGATAGGTGGGATTAATTCCCATGGACGCAGCTGCCAATTCATCGGCACGAATGGCATTAAATGCCCGACCAATTTTGATGTTTTCTAACCGATAGAGAAACAGCATAGTTAGGAATAAGAGGGGCAAGGCCAGCCAAAGGTAGGCTAATTGAGTAGTGAAGGGTTGGGGAATGGCGAAAATACCGACCGCACCGCCAGTTATCTCGAGATTAAGGGCAATAATTCTCAAAATTTCTACCCAGGCGATCGTGGCAATGGCTAAATAAATCCCTCGCAAACGGAGAACAGGAATACCTAAAACTATGGCTAATATTCCTGAAATAATGCCAGCAATTAACATTTCTAAAAAGACCAAATTAAGGGGATAATTGCTGCCGGTATTAGTAAAAACTTTCGTGGAAAGAATGGCGGACACATAACCGCCTAAAGCGTAAAAACCGGGGGTTGCTAAGGATAATTGACCAGCCATTAAGGGCAGATAAACTGAAATGCCTAAGATAGACCCAAATATCATTGAAACAATTAAAAAACCATAGGTGTTAAAAAAATCAGCCATATTTTCAGTGAGCGGTTATTGGGTATTGGGGGCTTAAGTTACTGGAGTCAATTAGCTAATTTTATCACCGTTTTCTCCCCTCTGATTCTCTGGTAATTCTCGAAATTATCATAATTTTTTATGTGACACTTTTCCTATATGGTAGCGTTCGCCACCTTAAAAGCAGACGGGATGATCGATGATGGGAAAAGGTATCTTCCTCAACTTTGTCCTGGAAAAAATTCGGGGGAATTTATGAAACAGCAGGATTGGTTACTCGGACTCCTACGGCTGAATTTCCACATAAAATCGCAGTAGCGGCTGAAAAAGTCCTAGAAGCTGAGGATATTATCGGTTTTACCCCAGAAGCGATCCATCAGGTGCAGGCGATCGGTTAGAAACCAGTAATGTGGTTTTAAACGTTTTCAATTCGATCCTCTCACTAATTAAGTAGCTGGTTATAATTAAATTAAAAATGGATTTTAGGTTCGATCCCCCCTGCCCCCCTTGATAAGGGGGGTGCCGATCCCCCCTTAGTCCCCCCTTTAATCCCCCCTTGATAAGGGGGGCATCTGACAACTTTTAACGCCTACCTACTTAGGTTAGAGAAATGATAGATAAATGAGAGGATCATGAGAGAAATATGAAAGTTCTCTGGGTAAAAATTAGTTAAGATAAGGGGAAATTAAAGGATAAACAACTATAGATGTTTACTTCACTCGAACTTTTAACCACTTCCTTTATTGCTGTGGGATTAGCCGCCGATGCCGTGGCCGTTTCTCTGACCAGTGGCCTGATGATTCGTCATATTCATGTTAATAAGGCTTTGAAAATTGCTTTGTTTTTTGGCGGATTTCAAGCGATTATGCCGATTATCGGTTGGGGTATTGGTCTAACTTGTCGCGATTTTCTTGCTTCTTTTGACCACTGGATCGCTTTTATTATTTTAGGGGCGATCGGCAGTAAAATGATCTACGAAGCTGTTCAAAATGATGACGAGGAAAAAAAATTTAATCCTCTAGATTCCTATACTTTAATCGGATTAGCGATCGCTACTAGCATCGATGCTTTAGTAGTTGGTTTGGGTCTATCGATGATTAAAACTCCCTTACTTTTAGCTTGCACTGTCATCGGTTCTATTACCTTTGCTTTATGTTTTATAGCTGTTTTTATCGGGCATAAATTCGGTAATTTATTTAGTCAAAAGGTGGAAATTCTCGGCGGTTTAGTTTTAATATTAATCGGCAGTAAAATCCTCATTGAACATTTAATCGCCTAGATTATCTCCATTTTTCACTATCCTCCCTATTTTCCCCGGCTGTTTTTCAACAGGGGAGTGGCTAATTCGGGATAACCAGCCTCAATTAAAGCCTGATCTCTGATGCGACAGGAATCGCATAAACCGCAGGGTTCAACTTCTCCTTGATAACAAGACCAAGTATCAGCAATGGGAACCCCCAAACTAACAGCACGACGGACGATATCTACCTTACTATCCATCACCAAAGGGGCAATTAATTGGGGTGCTTTCCCTTCTAAACCCGCTTTCGATGATAAATTAGCTAAAGTTTGAAAGGCCTCTAAATACTCGGGACGACAATCGGGATAACCAGAATAATCCACCGCATTAATTCCTAAATATATCGCCTCCGCTTCCCTTGCTTCCGCTAAAGAAAGAGCGATCGAAATAAAAACTGTATTTCTCCCCGGCACATAGGTAATCGGGATAATATCTGGGTTAATTCCCTCTTGGGGAATAGCAATAGATTGATCGGTTAAAGCGGAACCTCCCCACAAAGATAGATTGACTTCGATCAGATGATGTTCTTTAATTTCGAGGAAATTAGCAATTTTTTTCGCCGCTGCTAATTCACGTTCGTGTCTTTGTCCATAACGAAAGGAAAGGGCAATTAATTGATAACCAGCAGCTAGAGCGATCGCTGCTGTTGTCGCTGAATCTAATCCCCCGGAAAGTAAAATGATCGCCTTTTTTGTCATTATCCTAATGTCACCTGTGTTTGTTGATAATTAGCTACTAAGATAAATTGTTTTAGCCACCGCGAACCTAACAAAATCTCCTGAATTGCCTCCCCTGCAAAAACGGGAATTTCGTATTCCTGACCATCAATTCTTACTCTGCCTAAATATATATCAAAAAATGCTTCTCCTTGAGCGGTTATCAATTTATTTTGTCGCAAAAAACGCCAATCAAGACTGTCAGCATCTTGACTATTTATGGCTAAAAACTCGGTAAAACCCGTATCCAGCATGACTTCTGTGGGGAGAATCAATCCATCATCGCCAACTAAATCGATATCAAAATAAATTTGTCCTTTGGTTCCAAATCTCCCTTCAATCATATTCTGCCACTAACTCCAGTTTCATTAATGCCAAAGATATGATGAATTTTGTCGGGATATTTTGCCCTTGCTTTTTTACTGGCCACTTCTTGATCGGGATCGATAAAATAATCGCCGCTATCGGGTTCGATCGCAATGTACCAACCATAATAATGTTTCATTAACCGGGGCTGTAAACTCTGAAAAATCGGCCAACAACGATGATAAAATTCTAATTGTCGGGCGCGATGTTTGGCCTTTTCTTCCTCGGTAGATTGCATCTCTGGAAAAACTCGACCACGACGCACTACTCGTTCAGAATTGTTGTTAGACATAGTATTTAACCTCTTGTTAGTAAATTAGGGATTGGGGAGATGGGGAGTGGGGAGAATAAATAAAAAGTAATCTCCTGACTTGAAAGAGGGTGTAGGGTGTAGGGTGTAGGGTGTGGGGTGTGGGGTGTGGGGTGTAGGGAAGGAAACCTCTTTCATCTCTGGGGGTGAAAATTTTTTCATCGAGACTGACTCCTGATAACTGACTCCTGATAACTGACTCCTGATAACTGACTCCTGACTCCTGACTCCTGACTCCTGACTCCTGACTCCTGACTCCTGACTCCTGACTCCTGATAACTGACTCCTGACTCCTGATAACTGATAACTGATAACTGATAACTGATAACTGATAACTGACTAGCGGACTCCTAAAAACTTATGGGTTTGGAGACTGAGACGCCATTGGGGATGTCGGAGAACATAATTAAAGACTAACTCTTTGCTTTCCACTGTATTCCATTCGGGTTGTAGATATTTAATCACCCCTTCCGATAACTTACTTTCCTGCATAGATGCCCAGTCTAAATCCTCTGGATGAGCCACGACAATTTTTAACTCATTTACCCGTGCATAAATACTAGGATCGGGCATTTTATAAGTTTTAGGAGAAAAAGTCACCCAATCGAAAACCCCAGTAAAAGGATGAGCGCCAGAAGTTTCTAAATGCACCCGTAAACCCTGATTTTTTAATTCCTTGGTCAAAGGATCAAGATTGTGCATTAAAGGTTCACCCCCGGTAATGACCACCATAGCGGGGTTAGCCCCTTTTGCCATCTCAACCAATTCCCGCAGCGATTGTTGTGGATAACGGTGGGCATTCCAAGACTCTTTTTGGTCGCACCAAGGGCAATAGACATCGCAACCTCCCAAACGGAGGAAAAAAGCATTGCTTCCCGTCCAAAAGCCCTCGCCCTGCACAGAATGGAAAGTTTCGACAACAGGATAGGTACAATGGTTTATGCTAACCGTTTTCATAGAATCATTATTATAGAAAATATGGACATTCCCCTGAACTTTGCCAAATACATCCAATGGTCTGGTATTGCCACGCTGGTTTTTTTGGTACTCACGATTATCGCTTTTCTCGTCGGTTGGGGAATCCGCTTTCGTCTCGTCGGTGTCACTAGCTTTATGGCTGTGTTGACGGTGGGGATTTTCGGTCTTGGGTTGGGACTGTTTACCCGTACCGAAATTCCGGGAGCGGTGAGATTCTCCCTTGTCTATGATAACGGAGCTAATCAAGCTGTTATCTCCCTGCCCAATACTGTTACTGCCGAGCAGGTGGAAGCAACCCTAAAACAAGCCGCTAGTGACCTGTTTTCCTCTGGTCGCGCCGGTGCTGGCGGTAATAATCAATTTATCATTAGCGCTCGCACTCTGGTTCACCCTCAGCCCGGTTTATCTGCTCCTTTGTACTTAGGACAGATTAAAAAATCCTTCTCCGCCCTGGGGGATAATACTCCTGAACTACAGCTTTTTCCCGAAAGTTTCGCTAAACTTAGCCAATAATCCTGAGAGGTTGTCAAAAAATGTCCAATGCTGTCGCTGTTTTGCCCCTGTTAATCGCCCCCGCACAAGTGATTCGGGGTGACAATGCCCTAGAAGAATCCACCGGCAAATTAGCGGATTTGGGTAAACGTCCCCTCGTGGTGGGCGGCGATCGCAATTTAGCTTTTTTGTCATCTCCCCTGAAAAATCTCACTCCTAGCTATCACAGTTACGCCCCCGATTGTTCGGAAAATTCCTTAGCATATTTAAAGGCATCTGTCAAGAGTCATGAGGCAGATTTTATCATCGGTGTGGGTGGCGGCAAGGCCCTCGATACGGCCAAATTACTCGCCCATCAGTGCCATTTGCCGATCGCCACGATTCCCACCTCCGCGGCCACTTGTGCCGCTTGGACGGCCCTATCTAACGTTTATTCCGATGCGGGGGCGTTTCTTTACGATCTGTCCCTAGCCCGTTGTCCGGATTTATTAATTCTCGATTACGGTATTATCCAAACTGCCCCGAAAAGAACCTTAATCGCCGGTATTGGCGATGCGATCGCTAAATGGTACGAAGCTTCCGTCAGTAGCGGTCATTGCACAGAAACCCTGATTATTGCTGCCGTCCAACAGGCCCGGGTTTTGCGGGACATTCTTTTCCAAAAATCCCCGCAGGCTCTGGAAAATATCGGCGGGGAGGACTGGAAACAGGTGGTAGATGCCACCGTTTTATTAGCCGGAGTAATTGGTGGTTTAGGGGGCGCTAATTGTCGTACCGTGGCCGCCCATGCAATTCATAATGGTTTAACCCATATTCCCGCTTGCCATCATGCCCTGCACGGGGAAAAAGTCGCCTACGGCATTCTCGCCCAATTGCGTCTAGAGGAAATAGTTTTGGGTAATCAATTGGCAGTATCGGCCCGGGGGCAACTAATCCAGTTTTATGAACAAATTGGTTTACCGAAATCCCTAGAGGATTTAGGATTAAGAGATGTTTCCCTGGCCCAGTTGCGCCACGCGGCCGCAATTGCCTGTCAGCCTAATTCGGACATTCATCGTCTGCCTTTTACGGTTTCCCCGGAACAAGTTATGGCGGCCATGGTTTCCACTACCACTGCCGATACAATCGGGCAGAAAGTTAAAGCTAATTAACGGGAATATTTTCGGGACTGATTATTAACGGAGGCAGGGGGCAGGAGGCCGTTTTTGTAACGGGGATTTATGCCCCGCTCCCAAAACTTTTCGCCTTAAAAGGCGAGGTTTTAGACCCGATTTTTTTCGATAAAATTCTCACCTATAGCCCTAGGTTTTGAGCAGCAAATCAATCACAGCGCTCAACTAAACCATCCTGAAAGTCCCCCAAACCTGAAAATCCTGATGCTGACAATTAAAAGAATAATCACCCTGCAATTGTGGGTTGGGTTGAATGATAGTGAAACCCAATAGGGAGTAAGCGTTGGGGGTGGTGCGTTCCCAAATACAAATTAATGTTAAAGCCACAATGGTTTGAGGGAACGCACCCTACAGGCTCATGCTGAATAGGACAAAAACAAATGGAAGGAGTAAAAAAATGCCGACGATAGATATATAAAAAACACGGCAAGCCTGGACAAACTTAAAGCAAATACTCTTTATCCCTCGCAACGAATCAGAATATGAACAATTAGTAATTATGTTAGATGATTTGATAGATGAAATAGGGGAAAATGAAAATCATCCTCTTGCTTCTTTAATGGAAATGTTGGGAATATTAATAGAAAATTATGAACAGGAGAATGTTCCCCAATTATAAATGGTAGGGGTGGTGCGTTCCCAAATATTGGTTAACCTTGAAATTGTCATGTTTTCAGGGAACACACCCTAGGAAGGGATGCGCACCGCAAAGCGGAACTCTTCGAGATCGCCCTAAATCCTTATCCGGCAAAAGACTTAATTGATTAGTTCGTTCTAGTCGGGTGTTGGGTAAAATCGGTAGCGATAGGCTTTCTCCATGGCTCAGGTTCTAGCATATATCGTGTAAATGCGCTAATATTCAAACTAAAGCCGTCCTCAAAAGACGGGGTTTGGAACTCAATTTTTCGATGACGACAATAATCGACGAGTTAAGGCAACAATGGCAAGATCGCCTCTCTCAAACAGAGGATTCCTTAACCGATCGCCAACGGGATACCATTATCAATTGGTTACTCGGTGAAGATAGCCAACGTTGGGAAAATTTAGATGAGAGAGATTTAGAAATCGCTAAACGGGGATTAGTCTATCTTTGGCAAATTTTACGGCAACGCTATCTCAAAGTTAGTCCCACCCGCGGCTATCGTAACCTGATCGATCGTCTCGGCGCTTGTGTCACTCTCCGGCAAAAAATTCGCACTTGGGTTTCCTTAAGTCGCGATCGTCGGCAAGCGGTGGCCGATGTCTTGCAAGAAATTATTCAAGAGATGTTAAATAGCGATCGCTATCTGCAATCCCAGTTAGCATGGATCGCTCGTTGTACCACCGATCAAGCTACTCGCGATCAGCTGCTGTTAGCCACCCTAGAGGAATACGCTCTGCGTCCGATCCGCAATCAACCCCTGTTAGCCTATCGTTTTGTTAATTATCTCCGTCGTCAATCGAGAAGCGGTATCACTAATGTGCCGCGGCAAGAAATGATCCGGATTCTCTCCGATGAAATTAGTGGCGATGAGGGGGAAAATAGCTTAAGTTTACTGGATCAAAATGCGATCGCTACCTACGAAGATGAACGCACTTGCCAAGAAGCGCAAATTCTCCGGGTAAAAGTTCAAGAGAGTTTTGCTAAGTATCTAGAGGAAAATGTTAGTCCGGAGGCGGTGACTTGGTTTAACCTCTATCTAGGGGGCGAAAGCCAAGATGCGATCGCCTTGGCGATGAATATTCCCGTCCAACGGATTTATCGTCTCCGGGAAAAAGTTGGCTATCATGCGATTAAGGTTTTTGCCCTCAAGGAAGGGACAGAATTAATCAGTGAATGGTTACAAATCAGCCCGAAAGAGCATAATTTTGGCTTAACTCTCAGTCAATGGCAAAGTTTCTATGCTGCCCTTTCTCCCACGGGTAAAAGCGTTATCGATGGCTTAAAAGCGGGTAAAACCCTTGAGGAAATCGCTGGCGAATTAAACTGTAAACGCACACAAGTGGTCAAAGAATGGACGCAACTTTATCTAAGCGCCCAAAGTCTCAGGACAAAAACCTAATCAGTTATCAGTTATCAGTTATCAGTTATCAGTTATCAGTTATCAGTTATCAGTTATCAGTTATCAGTTCACTGAGAAAACTCCCCACACCCCACACCCCACACCCCACACCCCACTTCCCATCCCCTTTTTGATTTTTGACTTCAAGAAATATGTGGATTATTAGCAAAAAAGTCGGGGTATTTACCCATTATTTAACCTCTACGGGTACATTTACCCCCAGCATCGACAAAGCCAGTAAATTTTCTGCTCGGGAAATGGCGGATATTATGGCTAAAAAATACGGGGGAATAGTCGAGGCAATGAAATAATTATGACCATTGGTATTTGGATTTTAGGGGATCAATTATGGACAGGACAAGCGGCCTTAGCTAATCGTCAAGCCTATTCACAGGAAACGCCGGTTATTTTAATTGAATCCCACAATCATATTCGACAAAGACCCTATCATCAGCAAAAATTAGTTTTAATCTGGTCGGCGATGCGTCATTTTGCCGAAGAATTAAAAACTTTAGGATGGTCTGTTACCTACGAAATTGCAGAAGATTTTGAACCAATTTTATCTGCTTGGATTAAACGATTAGGCATTGAAGAATTACAGATCATGATGCCTAATGATTTGCCCTTTCTTAGATTAATTAAAAATCTCAATTTAGACTGTGCTATAACCCTAATTGATAATAATCACTTTCTCTGGACAAGGACAGATTTTAATAATTGGGCTAAATCTCGT
Organism: Microcystis sp. M53602_WE12; assembly: GCF_030065455.1. Classification (NCBI taxonomy): domain Bacteria; kingdom Bacillati; phylum Cyanobacteriota; class Cyanophyceae; order Chroococcales; family Microcystaceae; genus Microcystis; species Microcystis sp. M53602_WE12. The sequence continues at coordinate 16,023 of NZ_JASJFB010000092.1, forward strand.
AAAAGACTATTACTAGAGGATTTCTATCGAGAAAGTCGCAAAAAATGGCAGATTTTAATGGAGAATAATCAACCCATAGGAGGACAATGGAACTTTGATAAACAAAACCGCAAACCGCCCAAGGATGGATTAAAAACTGCTGCTCCTCTTTGGTTTGAACCCGATGAAATTACCCTTCAGGTTATCGCTGATGTGGAAGCTTTAGATATTCCTAAATATGGAAAAATCAAACCTTTTCGCTGGGCAGTAACCCGCAGACAAGCTTTACAGGTTTTGGAGCATTTTATTACTAATTGTCTGCCCAACTTTGGACCCTACCAAGATGCGATGATAACGGGAGAAGAAACCCTCTGGCATTCCCTATTATCTCCCTATCTTAATCTAGGATTACTAACGCCGTTGGAAGTGATTCAGGGGGCAGAAATTGCCTATAAAAAAGATAATTTAGCCCTAAATAGCATCGAAGGATTTATCCGTCAGGTGTTGGGATGGCGGGAATATATGCAGGGAATTTATCATTATCTGGGAGAAGATTACGCTAATCTCAATTGGTTTGAGCATCAACAACCCTTACCGGCTTTCTTTTGGGATAGTAACCAAACCGAGATGAATTGCCTCAAACAAGTATTATCACAGGTGGAAAATACTGGTTATGCCCATCATATTCAAAGATTAATGATTTTGAGCAATTTTGCCTTAATTTTTGGTTGCTCTCCCCAAGAGATTGAAAACTGGTTTCATAGTGTTTTTATCGATGCCTACGATTGGGTAATGCAGACTAATGTGTTGGGAATGGGACAATTTGCCGATGGGGGAATTCTCGCCTCCAAACCCTACGCCGCCTCGGCCAACTATATTGATAAAATGAGTGATTATTGTCGGGGTTGTCTGTATAAAAAAAATGAACGAGTCGGGGAGTTTGCCTGTCCTTTTAACTTTCTTTACTGGGATTTTTTGGCACGACATCGAGAAAAATTAAAATCCCAAGGTCGAGTTAATATGATTTTAGGTCATCTCGATCGAATGTCGGCAGCTGAACTTAATCAAATGCGCTGCCAGTCCAACCAATTAAGAGCTATCAGTCGTCAGCTTTGAATCAGTTATCAGTTATCAGATGCCAGTTTTCAGTTCACTGATTACTGTTTACTGTTTACTGTTTACTGCTCACTGAAAAACCCCCAACCCCCAAACCCACTATGATAATTGCTATATGAGTAAATCAAAAGAAAAAAACCGGATTGCCTATCAGGAATTTGGAGATAAAAGCAATTCTCAAGCTTTTGAGCGTTCCATTCCTGAATTACCCCCAAATCAGCAGAATTTGCGAGTTCAAACCTCCCGCTCCGGTCGTGCGGGAAAAACCGTTACCATGGTTACAGGTTTTCAATGCCAAACCGAAACTCTGACGAAATTATTAAAACAGTTAAAAACTGCTTGCGGAACGGGTGGTACAGTGAAAGAAAATACCATTGAGATCCAAGGAGATCATCGCCAAAAAATTCTCCAAATTCTCATTGAATCGGGTTACAAAGCCAAAATTAGCGGAGGATAGCTTAAAATCATGATTCCCTCTTGGTTGCTTATCGGTGTCGTCGGATTTTTGGTAGCGTTAGCTGGGGGATTACTCAATTCTCGCGATGTACGTTGGTTTGCGCGATTGCGTCGTCCCGATTGGTTAACCTTTGAAAGATTAATCCCTCTTATCTGGACAATTATCTATATTTGTGGGGCAATTTCTGCTTATTTAGTCTGGGAAGCTCAACCGGCTAATCGCTGGTTTTTGATGGCTTTTTATCTGTTGGTGGAATTGACTATTACTGCCTATACTCCCGTCACCTGTAAACTACGCAGTCTCAAAGCGGGAACGATTATCGGAGGTACGGGTTTTTTCTTGGGTTGTCTTCTGGCGCTCTTGGTTTTCCCTGTTTCTTCTTGGGCGGGCATCCTACTCCTACCCTACCTGATTTGGAGTCCGATCGGTACCTATGTGACTTGGGAAATGATCCATCTCAATCCTCGGGATGTATAGATAGAGTCTGCTGAAAAAGTTTGTTGGTGGGGGCAGGGTGTGGGGTGTGGGGTGTAGGGTGTAGGGTGTAGGGTGTAGGGTTTTACCGATTTTGAGGCGGTCAATTACCTAATTTTCAGGGAAAAAGTCCCGGAATTTTCCCCCCGATCACTCCCATCGCAGGTACTTTTTGATTTCAAAAAAGTCTAAAGATATTATCCAACAAGGTTTTTAGATTTATTCAGCGAACCCTAGACAGGTAAAGTGGGATGGGTTAAAAATTAACCCATCCCACAGATCTTATTGCCATCTACCAACTTTAAAATCTAGACTGTTTTTTCCGCTCTAACTCGCTCTACCCTGCGAGGAATGGAGCAATCAAGGAAGTTAGGAACCTCCTGACGACAGTGAGGACAATACCAGTAGGCACGACCAACCACAAGGTGACGAAGGGTAATTCCCGAACACATAGGGCAGTTGTGCATGGATTGTTAGACTAATTTTAAAAGCTTTTAAAATTGTCCTACCTCCTGAAATAATCCTAAACAAAATCGCCGCTCTTTAACTCTAACTTTAGGTAGAAACCTAGTGTTTCTTTCGATAGACTTCCCAGAAAATACCTAAGGATGAGGACGGAAAAGATGGGAGTGTTGCGGGTGATAAAGTTGCGATCGAGTTCCTGTAATCTGGTTTAAAGCGGGACTAATTAGATAAAGGGTAGTTCTAGTTAAATTTTCCCGATGGGTTAATTGGGCCATCTCTGACAGGGGGACAACCCAGATTTTTTCGTCGGGCCAACCGAGACGGAAACAAACGGCCACTTGTTGCTCTGGCTGGTAGTATTGTAGGAGTTTTTCCTGGGCTTTGTCAACGTGACGAGCGGCTAAATATAGGCATAAACTGGCTTTATGAGCGGCTAAAGAGGCTAATTCTTCACTTTCTGGTATATGAGAGGCTTTTCCTTCCACCCGGGTTAGAATAATTGTCTGGACTAATTCCGGAATCGTTAATTCTAGGGCCAATTTGGCCGCTAATCCTTGAAAGGCACTAATTCCGGGGATTAGCTGAAAGGGGATATCTGCTGCTGTCAAAAGATGAATTTGTTCTTGGATGGCACTATAGAGACTTAAATCCCCCGATTGCAGTCGCACCACCGCTAAACCCCGACGCACGCGATCGATCATTAAAGGGATAATTTCCTCTAGGGTGATGCTACTGGTGGGAATTAACTCGGCATCTTGACGAGTATCCTCAAGAATCTGTTTAGGGACGAGGGAATCAGCAAAGAGGATAACATCGGCTTTTTGGAGAATTTTATAGGCTTTTACCGTCAATAATTCCGGATCTCCGGGGCCCGCACCAATAAAATAGACGGCCGGGGAGAGCGCCGAGGAGTCAATTAAAGTCATACTAAATCCTGTTTACAAGGGAAGTGGGGTGTGGGGTGTGGGGTGTGGGGTGTGGGGAAGTGGGGAAGTGGGGAAGTGGGGAAATTTCAACTAAAACTCCAAAACCCTAAAACCCCAAAACCCAACCCCGATCATTAACCTGAACATTTGTATTTAATTACGGTGAAACTGACTATACAATATTAATGATAAAGCACGGTCAGCATTGACAATGATTAGCGATCAGTCCCTCCCCCCCCAAAATATTGAAGCGGAAGAATCTATCTTAGGTGGCATTTTGCTAGATCCAAAAGCGTTAGGTAGAATCAGTGATTTTTTAATTCCAGAAGCTTTCTATGTGAAAACCCATCAAGATATTTATCGTGCGGCGCTTGCTTTACAAGGGAAGGGAAAACCGACGGATTTAATGACGGTTAGCAGCTGGTTACAGGATAATTTTCTGCTGGAGGAAATCGGGGGAATGCCGCGATTGTTACAATTAATTGAGCGCACTGTCTCGGCTGCTAACATCGATCGCTATGCTGAATTAGTGATGGATAAATATATGCGTCGTCAGTTAATTTCCACCGGGGGAGAAATTATTGAGTTAGCCAGGGATACGACGCTAGAATTAGAAAATGTTTTCGATGAATCGGAACAAAAGATTTTTCGTCTCACCCAAAAACGACCCCAGGAGGGTTTAATTTTTCTGGGGGATACTTTAATCGAAACTTTTAACGAAATTGAGAAAATGCAGGAGACCACCACTCTACCCGGTATCGAAACTCAATTTTATGATCTCGATGCGATGACCAGTGGTTTACAACCCTCGGATTTAGTTATTATCGCGGGTAGGCCTTCCATGGGAAAAACTTCTTTTGCTCTTAATATTGCCTATAATATCGCTCAACAGAATTTACCCGTGGCTGTCTTTAGTTTGGAGATGTCCAAGGAACAATTAGCCCAACGTTTGTTATCGAATGAGGCTAAAATCGAAAGTAATCGGATTCGCTCGGGCCGTTTGGGACAAAATGATTTAGAGAAGGTTCTTGGGGGACTAGAAAAGTTATTAAATTTGCCCATATATATCGATGATAGTGCCAATTTAAGTGTAATTCAAATGCGTTCCCAAGTGCGGCGTTTACAGGCAGAAAAAAAGGGGCAAATGGGATTAGTTTTAATCGATTATCTGCAATTAATGGAAGGGGGAGGTGATAATCGTGTTCAGGAACTTTCTAAAATTACCCGCAGTCTTAAGGGTTTAGCGAGAGAAATTCATGCTCCGGTAATTGCTCTTTCTCAGTTAAGTCGTGCTGTGGAATCTCGCAATAATAAAAGACCGATGATGTCCGATTTACGCGAGTCGGGATGTTTAGCGGGTGATAGTTTAGTTGAGTTAGCCGCTCCTCGTGCTAAAGTGCCAATTTGTCAGTTAGTTAATTGCTCTAATTTTACGGTTTTTGCTCTTAATGAGGAAACAATGAAATTAGAAAAAGCACTGGTAACTAAGGTCTTTTCCACAGGATTTAAGCCAGTTTTTCGATTAACAACTCGTTTAGGTCGCACGATTAGAGCTACAGCCAATCATAAATTTTTGACTGTCCACGGTTGGCAAAGATTAGATGAATTAAATATCGGTAATTATATCGCTTTACCTCGCTCTCTGAGTAATTCAGACCTAAGGTTTAATTGGGATGAAGTTATGGCAATTCAAGCGGATGGAGAGACAGAAGTGTATGATTTAACAGTAGATAAATTGCATAATTTTATTGCCAATAATATCATCGTCCATAATAGTATCGAACAGGATGCGGATTTAATTATGATGTTATACCGAGATGAATATTATAACCCCGATAGTCCCGATCGAGGTGTGGCCGAAGTAATTATTACTAAACACCGTAACGGTCCCACCGGCACAATTAAGCTACTTTTTCAACCAGAATTTACCAAGTTTCTTAATCTTAAACAAAGTCGCTCTAATTATTAAAATGCAAGCAACTATTAATTATAAAACTCCCAATTGGCTCTTAATACTTTTGGCAATTATCCTAACTCTCGGTGTGGTTTTTCGTTTTGCAAATATCGATCAAAAAATCTATTGGCATGATGAATCCTACACCACCATTAGAACCACTGGTTATCAAGCAAAGGAAATCGCTGATACTATCTTTCAAAACCGTCTTTTATCTACCACAGAATTAGGAAAATTTCAACAACTGAAACCAGAAAGTAATGTTTTTGACACAATAAAATCTCTCGCTAAAGAAGACCCTCAGCACCCACCTTTATACTTTATTATCTCTCGCTATTGGGAAAAAATATTCGGTTTTTCTCCCGTTTCTTCCCGCAGTTTAGCGATTGTTTTTAGTCTTCTCTCCCTGCCATTTATTTACTATCTATCCTTAGAATTATTTGCAGCAAAGTTAACGGCAATTTTAGCAGTAATTTTATTAGCACTCTCTCCAATTGATATAATATTTGCTCAAATGTCCCGTCAGTATAGTCTTTTGGTTTTGTTAACGATAATCAGTCAATTACTGCTGTTAAAATGCCTCAAAAAAAGAACTCTTGTTAATTGGTCTTTATACACCGTCGCTAATACTCTCGGACTCTACACTCATCTCTTTTTTATTCTCAACTTATTTGCTCAAGCAGCCTTTATACTTTGGTATCTTGTTATGAAACCAGAGCGAAAAAATAACTTGATATTTTTCCTGTTATCTGGGTTAACAATGATAATTTTATATATACCCTGGTTACAGGTTTTTTTAACTAACTCTCAAAGGGCCTTTAATTCCACCAGTTGGGCTGCCGTTAACTATCTCGATTGGGGATTGTTCGGTAAATTATGGCTCTTAACTTTTACTTGTCCATTTAGCGATAGCGATTTTGGTTTTAATAACATCTTCACCTATATATATAGACTGATTTTTTTAATCTTAATTATCTATGCTTTTTATCGAGTTTATCGCTACAATCACCCCATAGCTTTTACTTTTCTGATTACCTCAACCCTAGTACCTTTCCTAGCTTTAGTCATTCCCGATCTAATTTTGACCACCACTAGATCGACTGTCACCCGTTATCTAATTGCGACTTTTCCCACTATCTATATAACTGTAGCTTTTTTCTTGTCACAATTGCTTAATCAAGGCAAAATTTTAGGTAAAATTATCTTGACTTTTTTGTTAACTGCTAGTATAATATCGAACTTCAATAATGCTCTTTCCGAAACCAGTTGGGCAAAAGTTCCTAGTTATTGGAATGGCGAAGTTGCCAGAAAAATTAATGCTGTACCTAAGGCCATTGTTATCAGCGACGAAGGTAATGACTGGACTAACTTAGGTGATTTGCTTTCCCTTAATTATCGTCTTAATGCTGATGTACAATACTTCCTGACTACCACTAACCCCGATACCGATAAGTTAAAAGAAGTCCTAGAAATTCCCCAGGCCAACTTATTTCTTTTTCGTCCTTCCAATCGGTTATTACTGACCCTAGATCAATTCGATATTCGTCTTGATGATTTCTATCCTCAAGGTCAATTGTGGCGAGGGAAGAAATAGGTAAATATATAAGTAGGTGGGTGGAATTAAATATAAAATGAACGTAGGTTGGGTTGAAGCATGAAACCCAACGCCCGCATGGGTTACGCTACCGCTAACCCATCCTACAAATAATTGTGCCTACCTACTTA
>NZ_JASJFB010000082.1:0-7080 GCF_030065455.1 Microcystis sp. M53602_WE12
CCCATTTTCACCTGGTCAATTACCTAATTTTCAGGCAAAAAGTCCCGGAATTTTCCCCTCAATCACTGCAAGGGTCGGGACTTTTTGAGGTCAAAAAAGTCTAAAAGCCTTATCCAACAAGGTTTTTAGATTTATTCAGCATACCCTACTTAGTTTGAAAGATATTTTGTACCATTTTTTTATCCAAACCTGCGGCAATTTTATCTAATTCTGCTATTTCCCCACTGTCTAAACTCCATCCTAAAGCGCCTAAATTCTCCTCAGCTTGCCGAACATTTTTAGCTCCGGGTATAGGAATTGTTCCCTTACAGATACACCAATTTAAGGCAACTTGACTAATAGTCTTATTTTTAGCTTGGGCGATAACTTCTAGGCAACTCATCAGAGGAGAAATAGCGGGAATTAATTGACCAAAAAGGAAGCGACGTAATCCTGGGGGTAAGTTTTTATTATCTCGATATTTCCCGGTTAATAACCCCAAAGCTAAGGGACTATAGGCAATAATTTTAATACCCAATTGCTCACATAGTTCCTTTAATCCCAAGTCAGTGAGAGGATAGGTAGAAAGGAGAGAATACTGTACCTGTAAACTGGTAATAGGAATGCCGCGACTGGCAAACTTTTGATAGGCAGACTTCAATCTTTTCGGTCCAAAATTGGATAAACCGACTCCTTTAACTAACCCCTTTTCCAGACAATCTCCCAATCCGTCTAATAATCCTCCCTCCTGCCATGGCGCATAATTGCCCGTTGACCAGTGCATTTGCACTAAATCCACTGGGCGGCCTAGTCTGGTTGCCGAAGCTTGACAAGCTTTCACCATGGCATGACGGGTTAAACGCCAAGGATAAGGGGCGAGTTTGGTGGCAATACGGATATGATCAGCGTTATAACCGCTATATTCCCCTGTAAAGCGTCCTAATAGCTTCTCACTCTGTCCGTTGAGTTTGCCTGTCCCGTAGGAGTCTCCCGTATCAAATAGGGTGACACCCCACTGGACGCAGAGATTAAAAACCGCTTGTAACTGGCTATCCATACTCTCATCGTAACCCCAGAGAAGACGATTTCCCCAGGCCCAAGTACCGCAGCCCATGGGGGGAAGGGATAGAGTTTGATGTGTGACTGTCAAGGGATTCATGGGTTAGTTTCTCTGGGTTTTTTCTCAAGCTTTCAGCAAGATATTTTATACTAAATCTGGTTATTAAAGACTGATTATTTATTCCCCTTTTTGCATGAGTGCATGAGAAGAAAACGGGTTTCTCCGAGAAACCCGTTTTCTGTACTAAATCGACTTAGGTTTTTGTTTAACAAATAATCCCCGCAACCAATAGTAAAAACTATCGATATAAGTAAAAATTACCGGCACAACCACCAAAGTTAACAGGGTGGAAGTGGTAAAACCACCAATAACGGCAATCGCCATCGGTGCGCGAATTTCCCCATCTGCACCCAAAGCTAAAGCAATCGGTAACATCCCGGCAATTGTGGAAACGGAGGTCATAATAATTGGTCGTAAACGAGAGACTCCCGAATCAATCATCGCCTGAAACTGCGGTTTCCCTGCCTCAATGCCACTCAGGGCAAAATCGACTAACAGAATCGCATTTTTAGTGACTAATCCCATCAGTAAAACTATGCCAATTAAAGCGTATAAACCTAACTCTTTTTGGGTAATTAAAAGAGCGATTAAAGTACCACCAATCGATAAAGGAAGGGAAGTTAAAATCGCTAGGGGATAGAGAAAATTGTTATACAACAAGACCAGAATCCCATAGATCGAAATAATTGCTAAACTTAATGCCCCCAAAAAACGAGCGAAGATATCGCGCATAATACGAGCATCACCAAAGGGTTCTTCTGTCACCTCTGGGGGTAAGTTTTTCATGATTGGTAAAGTGCGAATTTGTGTCACCGCACTTCCCAAAGAAACTCCCTCTAAATTAGCTCCAATATTAACCTGACGTTGACGGTTAAAGCGTTGAATTTCCGCAGGTCCACTACCTAAGCTAATTGTCGCCACCGAGTTAAGCGGTACTAACGTCCCATTACTGCTAGGAACGCGCAAATTTTGCAGAGTTTCTATCTCACTGCGTCCATCATTGGCAATTTTTACCCGGATGGGAATTTGTCGGTCAGCAAGGTTAAATTTAGCTAAATTAAACTCATTATCGCCGATTAAAGCTAAAGATGCAGTACGAGCGATCGCTCTGACCGAGACTCCCTGATCGGCAGCCCGGACAGGATCCGGTTGAATAATGATCTCCGGTTTAACTAAACTTACCCCGGAACTGACCTCGACAAAACCGGGTAAAGCCCGCATTTCTCGCTCTAATTTTTGGGCAGTTTGGGTTAAAATATCGCCATTTTCACTTTTTAAAATAATAGCGACATCCTTAGTGCTTCCTGCTCCCCCCTGCGCCCGAAAACTAACTCTAGCACCAGGTATCTTCTGGAAATCCCGGCGGGTTTGTTCCTCAAATTGCCGTTGAGTTAGCGATCGCTGTTCCTTAGGAACTAAATTAACATATATTAACCCCGTATTTACCCGTCCCGAATCTCCCGGAATAGCCAAAACATTAGCGACGGCGGTATTTTTTTGCAGTAAACTATTCACCTGATTAGCCACGGCAACAGTATCATTCAAAGTCGCACCGGGAGGCAATTCTAGGCTTATTGTACTTAATCCGGTATCCCCAGAACTAAATAACCCTTTTGGAATCAAGGGAACTAACTGTAAACTACCGATAAAAAAGGCCAAAGCCGCCAATAAAGTCAGGATTCGATGACGTAGGGACCAAGTTAACAAACTTTTGTAGGGACGAAAACGGGGGCGCGAGGAGGGATTATCATCACCAGTTTTGAGCTTTTTCGGCTGTAGAATATAGGCACTTAACATGGGAGTGACGGTGACAGCGATCAAACTGGAAAATAGGGTAGAAACCGCCACCGTAACGCCGAAAGGTTGAAAGAATTGCCCCGGCACACCGCCCATAAAAGCAACCGGCAGGAATACCGCTATAATTGCCGCCGCACTGGCTAAAACGGCTAATCCAATCTCTTTTGAGGCATCAAAAGCCGCTTGCAAGGGTTTTTTACCCATAGCTAAATGTTGATCGATGTCCTCCACCATACACACCGCATCATCGACAAGATTACCCAAAGCTAAAGCTAAGGCCAGTAGGGTCATGCCGTTAAGGGTATAATTTAGGGACTGCATCACCCAAAAAGTCGGGAAAATCGACAAAGGCAGGGCCAAACCCGTGATAATCGTGGCGCGCCAATTGCCTAAAAATAGACCCACCGTGATCACCGTCATCATACAACCAATCAGGAGATCGCTCAGAAGGCTTTCGTAACTAGCACGAATTGAGTCAGCACGGGTAAAAATTAATTGAAATTTAATATCTTCGGGCAGTTTTTTCTTTAAATTCTCGATTTCTTGGCGCACTGCTGTTTCTACCGTCACCAAGGTGCTGCCAGTCCCCCGTAAAATCGAAAAACCCACCACTGGCTGCCCATCTAAGAGGGCCATTTGTCGAGGATCACTGGAACTATCGCTAACTGTCCCTAAATTGCTTAAGGGGACGGTATCACCGTTAGGTAAAGAGATTTGATAATTTCTTAAATCTTCGATCGTTTCAGCGCTGCCGAGGGTGCGGACAGTTTGTTCACTGCCACCGATTTCCGAGCGCCCTCCGGGTAAATTAATATTAAAACTACGAATTTGGTCATTAACCGCCGTGGCCGTGATACCGTAGGCGATCAGACGACCGGGATCTAAATCTACACGCACTTCTCGATCGACTCCCCCAACGCGATCAACTCGTGCTACCCCCGGCACTCCCGTTAAAGCGCGGCCAATTTGACGATCAACTAGATCACTTAATTCGGCGATCGATCTTTTCGGGGAGGAGATGGTGTAGTTCATCACCGCACCCCCGGCAAATTCTAAACGTTGGACAATTGGATCATTAGCATCTTGGGGTAAATCCTGCCGAATTTGCGCTATGGCATTACGCACATCATTGGTAGCGCGATCGCTGTTAGTGCCAAGGATAAAGTTAACGGTGGTGGTGCTGCTGCCTTCGTTGATGGTAGAAGTAATTTGATCGATATTACCCAAAGCAGCCACCGCATCCTCGACTTTTTTGGTGACTTGGGTTTCCAATTCCTCTGGACCTGCGCCGGGTTGATTAACGGTGATAATCACGGCCGGAATGTCAATATTAGGAGAGCGATCGATCCCTAATCCTAGAAAGGCAATGTATCCCATTAAGGCCATAACCAGGGAGATCAGGATCGTCGGAATGGGATTTTTGATAGACCAATTAGAAATATTAAAAGCCATAATTTCAGTTATCAGTTATCAGTTATCAGTTATCAGTGGGTAAGTTATCAGTTATCAGTTTTTGGTTTTTGGTTTTTGGTATTTTCTTGGCAGGTTTTTAGAATAGCCCAAAGCATTTTACCAATTTCCTCCGCATCATCATTGATACTTTGAAAGGCTCTTTCCTCTATGTAGAGCTTGCTGAATAAATCTAAAAACCTTTTTGGGTAATACTTTCAGACTTTTTGTCAATCAAAAAGTACCAGTTCTGGAAGCGATCGGGGTAAAATTCAGGTACTTTTTCTCTGAAAATTAGGTAATTGACCAGATGAGAATCGGTAAAAACCTACACCCCACACCCCACACCCCACACCCTGTCCCTACGAAAAACTTTTTCAGCAGACCCTATGTAATTCGTGTCTTTCAATAGAGACAGCCAATACTTTGTTTCTAGACATTCCTTATAAGCTATTGACATTTTAGCTCGAAAATCAGCTTGAGAAATAGCTCCATTAGCCTCGGCAATGTTAGCCCCGATTGAAGTGCCACTCCTTAATAGCTGTTTTGACAAAACATATTCTTGTTTAGTCTCACACAAATATTTATAGCCTTTAACAATCCTAATGGCAAATTTATAAGCTTTATCATAAACTTTACTCTCCATCTGTTTGCCCCGCTACCGATCACTGATTACTGATTACTGATCACTGATCACTGTTTACTGATCACTGATTACTGATCGCTGATTGCTGTAATTTTGTCGCCATCACCGAGATAGGCTGCCCCTTTGGCCACAATGCGATCGCCCGCTTGTAAACCGGTGAGAATTTCCACGCGATTATTCGGCATAATTTGACCTAATTGCACAGTTTTGGCGGTAACGGTGTTATCAGGTTCAACTAAATAAACTAGAGCTTGATTATCTTTTTGGGGTAAAACTGCGGTCATGGGGACGGTTAAACTATTGCTAGTATTCGTCACGATCGCACCTCGTAAAAACATCCCCGGTTTTAACCCTGTATTGTCGGTTAAATCGACTTTAACCGTTGCTTGACGGGATGCCTCATCGACGATGGGATTAATTTCGCGCACCTGTCCCGATAATTTTAAACTGGTATTAGCATCGGAAGTGATAGTAACGGGCGCTCCGACGCGGATTAAGGGCAATTGATTCTCAGGAACCCGCAATCTTAGCTCTAAACGCCCATTTTCGATGATTTTAAAGAGAGCATTTTGACCGTTGGTGGTATCCCCGATGCGGCCATTTCTTTCGGCAATTTTGCCACTGACCGGGGAAATCAGGCGCGTCTCGTTTAATTGGGCGTTAACAATGGCTAAACGGCTTTGAGCTTCCGCTAATTGGGCTGTAGCTTGGGCTATCACTTCAGGACGATTGCCTGCTTGCAATTGTGCCAGTTGCTGCTCTGCTTCTCCTAAACGGGATTGGGTCTGTTGTACGATCGCCGCTTGCTTTCTTTCTTCATTGAGGACTTCATCGAGACGATCCCGGGCGATCGCTCCTTCCGCTTCTAAACTTTGGTTTCTCTGGACGCGTTTTTTGGCCAAATCCCAATCCGATTGAGCTTGACTAATTTCGGCTTTTATGCGTTGAATAGTTTGTTTAGCTCCAGCGATCTCCTCTTTACGGCTACCCGCTTGCAATTCTGCCAAACGCGCCCGGGATTGGGCGACATTTGCCTGTGCTTGGGTTAATTGCGCTTGTAGGACGGTATCATCGAGACGAGCCAAAATTTGACCTTGGCTGACCCTATCCCCTTCATCCACAAAGATTTCTTTGATTTGTAGTCCCGTCGCTTGGGAAAGAATCGGGATTAATTCATCGGCTGCCACGCTTCCAGTCGCTTTCAGGGTGCGGGCCACGGGAGTAAATTCTACCCTAGTGGTGGTTACTGTTTGTGCTGGTGCTTCATTTTTTGCCGCTACGGGCTGAGTATTGGGGTTTTGGGCTGTTTGGGGTCGATTAGCGAAACGAGTCGCCCCCAGGGTCAATAAAACCCCCAATCCCACACCGATAAATAAACCCTTTCCTCCCGATAGCCACGAGTTGGTTTTTGTCGGTTTTGGCGAGTATTCGGGTTCCTCTGGCTCAATTTCGGGTTTAAATGCGATAACTTCGGGAACTAGCGAATTATCGGCTGAATGCTGGTTATTTTCTAGGGTATCTGGCCGCACGGTCTGCCCTCTCGGTAGATTCTGGATAAAATGTTAAGTTTTGTATCCATTTATAATCTAACGGAAAAAGGTCACGGGTGGGGAAAGTGAGAAAGTGGACTTGCTGTAAAAATCCCAAATTGTCGTGGTTGGTGAGGATTCAGTAGGCAGTAGTCAGGAGACAGTAGGCAGTAGTCAGGAGACTCCGAGACAGGAGACAGTAGTCAGGAGACAGTAGTCAGGAGACAGGAGACAGTAGGCAGTATTCAGGAGAATTAAGAATGAGTAATAATCAATTAAATGGTTTATTTAGAGATTTTATGCCAGTTAATCTGGCTCTCCCCTACTTGTGGTCTTGACATCCTCACCGCCGTAAACGGACGGTGATTCCCAAACCTCACGATTTAGGTTTCTGCTTCTTTCCCTTGCGGGGTTCCGCACCTGCCTTAACAGATTTACGCTGTTCTGGTCTTATGGTCGCTCTACAGACTGACACCGCAAGCCCTGCGGCCAAAATATTTTTACTGGCGTTAATATCTCGGTCATTGTGAGTCCCACAGTCTGGACAGTCCCATTCTCGA
>NZ_JASJFB010000492.1:0-12233 GCF_030065455.1 Microcystis sp. M53602_WE12
GCAAAATCCTCCAGTGTTTTTACCAAGAGTTGTCAAACAATACGAAACTGGTTCGGAGAAATCATTAGTTATTTTGAGCGAAGGAGAACGAATGGGGTGGTGGAGGGAATCAACAATAAACTTAAACTAATAAAACGGAGAGGCTATGGCTTGAGAAACTTTCGGAATTTTTGGGTTAGAAGTATGTTGTCTTGGCATCTTGTCTGTTGATTTAGCATAAAGGGTAACGAAGAGCCTAAATCCTTATCTGGGAAGAGGCTTAATTGATTAGTTCGCTCTAGATAAAAAACAATTGACAAAAATCGCTAAATGCCTTTCTATATAAGGGTTCCATCCCTTATAACCCTCGTCCATTGCATAACACAAACTGAAGAGCCAAATAGGTTAGGCTTACCCTAAGATTAAGCGTAACCGTTATCTCTTGACATTGCAGGATTTTTCAACTACATTGGTGGGGAACATTTTGTATATAGATACACATGATTAAGCATCTCATCTATATTGTTATGGATAGCTGCCGTCATGACAGCTACTCTGCGGCATCAACTCCCAATATGGATCGGCTGGGCAAGGCTGAACGCCGCTATAGCTACGCTTCCTGGACATCCCCTTCCCACTATGCTATGTTGATGGGCATGGTTCCTCACAAAAGTCCTCGGGGTGTGTTTGCCTCGGAAGTTTATAAACAGGAATTTGCTAAATGGGTAGATCGCTTAGGAATCCCAGACTTATCCTTTAAAACCTTTATTCCCCAACTCTCCTTACCGAAAGTCTTAAAAAACCAAGGTTATAAAACTATTGGCCGAGTTTCTCTACCTGTTCTCAACCAATTTACAAGTATTAATAAGTACTTTGATGACTATCGACTAATGCCCACTCACAATGAATTTGCCAAAATGGTTGAGGAAGTAGAGTTTCCCGACGAACAGCCTCGGTTTTACTTTTTTAACTTAGGAGAAACCCACTATCCTTATATGCTGGAAGAGGATGAACTGCCCCATATATCTGGAGTGCATGGAGTTTTTAAGAGAATGGACGATCTGCTGCAAACTGAACCCGAGACAGAAAAAAAAGCAGCAAAGTCATTTTTCAATTCAGCAGAAATGGAGCAGCTACACAAACAGCAAATTCGCTGCGTCGAATATGTCGATGGTTTGCTAGGTGAGCTATTTAGTAAATGTCCTTCTAACACTCACATTATTGTCACCGCAGATCATGGAGAATTGTTTGGAGAAGACGGTTATTTCGGGCATGGTCCCGTGATGCACGAAAAATGCTTTGAAGTTCCCTTCTTAGAAGGATTATGTCCCAAAATTTAAAATAAAACCAAGACAAGGAATTGTTATATGCCAGTCATTACTTCTTATGAACCATTTTCCCTGCAACCCGAATACCTAGAAGCAAACCGAGAATTTCTACACAGTTTGCCCTTAGAAAATGTCAGCCAGGTTCTCGATCTTGCTTGCGGTACAGGAACTCTCAGTGAATTGCTCCTAGAAATCAAACCAGAGGTAGGGATTGTTGGCATAGATATTTCCACAGAATCTCTCGAGATTGCGCGGGAATTATTTAAAGAAAAAAAGATGCTCGTTCAAGACCATGACGCACTTAATTCAGCTTTAAAATCCGGGCAAAGTGCTGTGCTGCTAAAAGTCGGTAGCGCTGATGATTTTGACTTAGAACCGGCAAGCATGGATCTCGTCCTGATGGGCAATGCCATCCATTTACTTCCCGACAAAGAGAAATTAATCCAAAGGATCAGTCGAGTCTTGCGTCCTGGCGGAATTTTTGCCTTTAATTCTTGCTTTTTTATCGGCACCTATCCCGAGGGAACAGAATCGGTCTATACTGAATGGATGAAAGAAGCCTTAGCTATTGTCTCCGAGAAATTACTCCAATTGCAGCAAGCTGGTCAAGAAGGCATCCGCAGAAAGCGAGGCAAGGGGAATCGAGCTTTCGGCAATGAATGGTTCTCTCCACTTCAATGGCGGGATTTGCTCAATAGTCACCATTTAGAGATTATTCAGGATAAGCAGCGTACTGTTATGCTGACACAGCAAAGTTTGGAAACCATTGGTGCCTATGCAGGGTTTGCTGAAGTCGCCCTAAGTGGCTATCCGGTAGAGATAGCTAGTGAAGCTTTGCAAGAAGCGGCGGGAGTTACTTTAAACAATCTACAAATCAAAGAAATTCCCCGACTTTGGTTGGAGATAGTAGCCGTGAAAAACTGAACTTTCTAGAGGTGATTTTTGACTATTAATAACCTTAGATATTTATGAAAATTGGTTTATGCTTAAAACACCTTGCAACGCAATCGCTGGCTTTTTAGGAAGTGGCAAAACTACACTTTTAAGAAATTCCCTGGAAAAAGTCTTTCAAGAGAAGCGCGTGGCGATTATCATGAATGAAATTGGCGACTTGGGAATTGATGGTAAAGTAGTATCAGGATTTGAAAATATAGATAAAGTAGTAGAATTGAACAGTGGTTGCGTCTGCTGTAGTGTTGACATCTTCTCTTTACACAACGCCTTTCGGGAAATTCAAGAACAAATAAAGCCCGATTTAATAGTCATAGAAACCACTGGACTGGCAAATCCCTTTCCCCTGATCCAGCGCCTCCACTATCTCGATGTCGTCCTCGATTCAGTAATCACCTTAGTAGATGCTTCAGAGTTTTTGCGGTTGGCAGCCGAAGAAGAAGTGCTCAACGAGCAGGTAAGGGCGGCAGATTTTCTGATCTTGAATAAGACAGATTTAGTGACAGAACTAGAAATTGAGCGAGTCGAAAGCCATCTCCGTCAATTGAATCAAAGAGCCCCCTTATTTAAAACTACTCACAGCAATATCGATCCCAAATTATTGTTCGCCCTAGGAGCTAATCTTTACAGAAGGCAATCAAAGCTACTGGAAACTCAAGTAACCAAATCTGCTCAGGGTTTCCGCGACAGCCATCAAGATTTTTCCTCTTTTTCTTATCAGACAGAACGATTGGTGAACTTGGATAAATTCAAGCAATTTCTCGGAGAACTTTCCCCAAAAGTTTACCGTGCCAAAGGAATTCTCAATTTAGATGATAGAGCAACATCCTGTCTGTTTAATTTTATTTGCGGTCGTTTTGATTTTCAGGTTGTGGCCCCCGATATCTGCGGAAAAATGCCAACGCAAGCGGTTTTTATCGGTCGCAACCTAGAACAAGAGCAAACAGCTATCATCCAGCAATTACAGGCTTGTCAAGATGGTTAAATTAATCAAAATTAGAGGTTATGATGGATAAATTCAACTGCTTTTCTCTGAGTCCCATTGAGCTAGAACACCCTGGTTTAGCCATCGCCAGCATTCGGGCTGGGGGAATCGGGATACTCGATCGAGAATTTTGTCAACCAGAAAATCTAGAGCGAGCAATTAGTAATCTAGAGCAGGTTTTAGCTTTAAAAAATGCTCCTGGAGCAGCCGGACTGAGACTGAACTTAACACAGATCGAGCAGAGCGGCCAACTTTTGGCTAGACTGGAACTAGAATCTCACTGGTTGATTCTCAGTGGCTGGCAAGAGGCAACTGCTGAAACGCTCAGAGAGAAATTACAGCTTCTTTCTGGGGAAAATCGCCTAATTTTGCTGGAAATAACCGATGCCAATCAACTGGCTCTCTTAGCTTCTCTGTTTCCTTTCTTAGCTGGATTGGTAGCCAAAGGACAGGAAAGTGGCGGTTGGGTAGGAGAAGATCCCGCTTTTATTCTCACTCAGAAATTATTGAAAACCTCCTCCCTGCCCATCTATGTGCAAGGAGGAATCGGTATTCATACCGCGTCCGCCTGTCGGGCTGCCGGTGCGGCGGGCGTCGTCTTAGACGATCAATTATGGCTGATGCCCGAATCTCCTCTGCCTGGAGAATGGCAGGAATACTTACGTTACTTAAACGGGCAAGAAGCGATCGCCATCGGTGAGAGGTTGGGGCGGGCTTGTCGTGTCTTGTCTCGTCCCGGTTTTGCTGCCGTTGCCAAGTTGCAAGAAATGGCAGCACAGATAGAGATTCAAGAAGAAACCTCAGTTTCTGGCCAGATCTGGCGGCAACGAGCCACCTCCCTAATTGGCTGGGAAAATCCTGCTACTCAAGCTTGGCCAATGGGACAAGCAAGCGGGTTAGCGGCAGATTTTCGCAAGCGTTACCAGACCACGGGTAAATTTTTGCAAGCCCTGCTCAAGGGCAGTCAGGAACAGGTGCAGACAGCCCAGGAGCTAAAACCTCTACAAGCGGAAACTCCCTTGGCAGTTTCCCACGGCACCAAATATCCTATTGTCCAGGGGCCAATGACTAGAGTCAGCGATACGGCAGAATTTGCCCATGCAGTTGCTCGCTCAGGCGGACTGCCCCTCTTAGCTTTGGCTCTGATGCGGGGAAAACAGGTCGGGGAACTGTTGCAGAAAACCCAAGCCCTTCTAGGAGAGCTACCTTGGGGTATTGGCATCCTTGGCTTTGTTCCACAGGCAATTAGGGAAGAACAACTGCAAGAAGTCCAGAAAATTAAGCCGCCTTTTGCCTTGATTGCCGGGGGCAGGCCAGATCAGGCAGCGAGGTTGGAAGCCCAAGGAATTGCCACCTACCTCCATGTTCCCGTGCCAGCACTCCTGAAAATGTTCCTCGAACAGGGGGCGCGGCGGTTTATTTTTGAAGGGCGAGAATGCGGAGGACACGTGGGGCCACTGAGCAGTTTTGTCCTCTGGGAAAGCATGATCGCTACCCTGTTAGAGAAAGTACCAGCTGGAGCAGAGCAGCAAATTCACGCCATCTTCGCCGGTGGGATTCATGACGCTCTCTCGGCCGCTATGATCAGTGCCATGGCCACTCCTTTGGCAGTAAGGGGCATGAAAATTGGCGTGTTAATGGGCAGTGCCTACCTCTTTACGGAGGAAGCAGTGGCTTGTGGAGCAATCCTGCCAGAGTTTCAAGCCCAAGCCCTCAGTTGCCAATCGACCATCAACTTAGAAACCGGACCGGGCCATGCCAGCCGTTGCGCTGTCACCCCATTTGCCCGCGAATTCTACGACACCCGCCGGCAAATGGCAGCCCGGGGCAGTTCTGCCGAAGAAATTAAGAACGTTTTGGAAGACCTGACTCTAGGACGGTTACGCATAGCTACCAAAGGTTTGCGGCGCGATGAGACAGGGCAAATAGTCTCAGTCAACCAAGAGCAACAGGTTAGCGAAGGGATGTACATGATCGGTCAGGTGGCAACCATGCGCCATCAAGTGATCAGTGTCAGCAGCTTGCATCAAGAAGTAGCTGAAGGCAGCGGCCAACTCTTGACTTCTCTTTCTCCAGCAGGTGAAAAGAAAGTACCCACTCCAACCCCACCCTCAGATATTGCTATCGTTGGCATGGCGACCCTCGTTCCTAAAGCAGACGCACCGGAGACTTTTTGGAAAAACATCCTCTCCCGGGTAAAAGCTATTGGCGAAATTCCCGCTCACCGTTGGGACTGGCGTTTGTACTACGATGCTGACCCACAAACACGAGATAAGGTCTATTCCAAATGGGGTGGTTTCATCGATGAGGTTCCCTTCGATCCTCTGCGCTTTGGGATTCCTCCCGTATCTCTCAAGTCCATCGAACCACTACAGCTATTGACTTTGGAGGCTGTGCGAAGAGCCTTAGAAGATGCGGGTTACGGGGGAGGAGATTTCGATCGAGAACGTACCTCAGTCATCTTGGGTGCGGGCGGAGGGATAGGAGATCTGGGCGGGCAGTATGCAGCGCGAGCAGAAGTGCCGAGGGTGGTTGAAAATCCCTCCCCACAGATCTGGGATCGTCTACCAGAATGGACGGAAGAAACTTTTCCAGGTTTACTGTTGAATGTGGCAGCTGGCAGGGTTGCCAACCGTTTTAACTGTGGAGGCTCTAACTTCACTGTTGATGCGGCCTGTGCTTCTTCCTTGGCTGCTATTGACCTAGCAGTGACGGAATTGGAAACGGGACGAAGCAATCTCTGTATTGCAGGGGGCATTGACACAGGGCAAAGCCCTTTTGCTTATTTTTGCTTTAGCAAGACCCATGCCCTCTCTGCCCAAGGTCAACCCCGCTCCTTCGATAAAGCTGCCGACGGGATTGTCATCAGCGAAGGTATTGCCATCGTTGTTCTCAAGCGTCTGGCAGATGCGGAACGGGATGGAGACCGAATTTATGCAGTTATCAAAGCGGTCGCTGGTTCCAGCGACGGTAAGGCCTTGGGTTTAACTGCTCCCCTGCCGGCAGGACAAAAGCGAGCGCTACAGAGAGCTTACGAAAAAGCGGGATTTTCTCCCGCTAGCCTGGGACTCTATGAAGCCCACGGCACGGGGACGGTGGCCGGCGATCGAGCAGAATTAGAAACAATTACCAGTTCTCTACAAGCCTCCGGGGCAGGGCAAAAATCCTGCGCTATTGGCTCCATTAAAACCTTGCTCGGACATACTAAAAGCGCCGCTGGAGTCGTTGGACTAATAAAAGTAGCCCTCTCCCTACATCACCAAGTTCTACCCGCTCACTTTGGGGTTGACACCCCCTTAGACCCGATTGTGGATCCAGAAAGCCCGGTCTATCTCTTAAAAGACAATCATCCCTGGCTGACTAATCCCAACCAACCTCGCCGGGGAGGGGTCAGTGCTTTTGGCTTTGGGGGGACGAATTTTCATGCCATTCTCGAGGAGTATGGGGGAGCAGTTCAGAGACCAGCCCTGGGAGGAGATGACTGGCCTTGGGAATTGGTGATCTTGGCCGCCGAGAATCGCCAAGAATTATTGCCAAAAGTGCGGTTTCTGCTGACAGCTTTGCAAGGAGGAGCAAAACCGCAACTCGGAGATCTGGCCTACAGTTGCGCTTTAACAGCGACAAACCACCTAGGCAGGGGAGCAACCCTAGCCATCGTGACCAGTAATTTGTCAGAGTTAATCGCCAGCTTGGCCCGGTCCCTTAGTTATCTGGCAGGGGATTCTGCCAGTCCCCTGCCCCCTGAGATTCAGTTCTCCGAAGGCCACACCCCCACTGGGACAAAAGCTCTCACTGCTTTTCTCTTTCCGGGGCAGGGGGCGCAATATCCCGGCATGGCCAGGGAAGTTGCTCTCTATCGGCAAGAGATGCGCCAAGCTTTGGAATTTGCCGACAGCCATCTGGGCCATCACTTCCCAAAATTGCTGAGTCAGTATATCTATCCCCCCAGTGCCTATTCAGAAGCGGCCGAAATTAGCAATGAACAACAGCTTAAACAGACTCAAGTAGCTCAACCCGCTCTAGGAGCCGTGGAATCGGGCTATCTAGCCTTGCTGGCCAATCTGGGCATTAAGGCAGATTTGGCAGCAGGACACAGTTATGGCGAATATACAGCCCTCTACGCTGCTGGTGTGCTATCCCAAGCTCAATTTCTCAATCTTTCTGCCCTTAGAGGCCAGATTATGTCCCAAGCTTGTCAGGGGGTTGAGGGAGCTATGGCTGCCGTGCAAATCACCCGCGAGGAATTGGCACAATATCTTGACAGTTTTCCAGGAGTTGTGGTAGCCAATCACAATGCTCCCCTTCAGTCCGTCATTTCCGGACCACAAGCAGCGATCGAACAAGCAATCAACAGTTTGAACGCGGACGGCATTACCGCTAGAAAGCTGCCTGTGGCCGGAGCTTTTCACTCGCCCTTGCTGGCAGAGGTTCAGGAAGAGTTGACCCGTCAGTTAAATTCTGGCTGCTTTGAGTCCCCCCAGTTTCCTGTCTATGCTAACGCTACAGCCCTTCCTTACCCTTCAGATGCCGATGGCATCCGTGGCCAGTTAAGCCAACAGGCTCTCCGTCCAGTAGAGTTCGTCAGTCAAATTCAGGCTTTATATGAAGCTGGCGCTCGCACCTTTATTGAAGTCGGTCCAAAAAGCATCCTGACCAAGTTCGTCGGTCAAATTTTAGGAGACAAAGAGCATACTTGCGTATCTTTAGATGGGCAAGGGGGAGGACTGCGAGGCTTTCTGCTGGGCTTAGGGACTCTAATTACCAGAGGGCTAGAGGTGCAACTCCTTTCTCTGTTTGTCGGACGCCAAGTCCAGCAGCTGCAATTATCTCGACTGGCAGAGCTAACGAGCCCCTCTCAATTAGCACCCACCACTTGGCTGGTTAACGGTGGTGGTGTCAGGTCATTAGGAGCTACCAATAGTTATAGCGGCAAGCTCCCCCCCCTGTCCTGGGCAACGTCTATCCTAGGCAGACAAGACAAAAAAGGGCAAAACGGTAACACCGAGGCGAAGCCAGACTTAGGGATAGAGCGATTTGAGCCAGTCAAGCCGCCTAGTCCTGCCCCTCATGCCCATTCCCCTTCCCAACTCACCGGGTTAAACCCCATAGTTCCTACTAATTCAAATCCGCAACCCAAAATCCAGCGAACAATGTCTGAACAAAATTTTCCCCCGCTCTCCCAACCAGCAACTCCACAGACTTATTCTACTAGCCAAGAACCCTCAGTTGCTGGCTCGGTGGCTTTACAAGCCTATCAAGCTTACCAGCAGACCATGCGTCAGTTTTTGACTCTTCAGGAAAAGGTAATGCTGCAATTTCTCCAAGCCAGTCAGGTAGAAGGAATGACTCCTTCAAGATCGGTGGCTATGCCAGAGCGGAGCCTGCCGGCAGCCCAACCTGTACTTTCCCTTGGCTCCAATGGAGGGGGAAGTGCTAACCTGTCCCCTGCTTCGCCGCCAGTACCCCCCCGAATTTCCCCACCCCCTTCCCGACCCGCTGCACCGCCTCAGATATCCGTTAGTCCCACATCGGTTAGTCCCACAATTGAGCAGCAAGAGCCTGTGCTCAAGCCCCAGCCAGCAGCCGCATCTCCCAATCTGCCCACTGCTGCCGATGCCGTTGTCCCCTCTGTGCTGCTGGAACGGGAGAGTGTGACCAAAACTCTCTTGCAATTAGTCAGTGAACGCACTGGCTACCCAATTGATATGTTGGGCTTGGATCAGGATTTGGAAGCAGAACTAGGAATTGACTCGATCAAGCGAGTGGAAATTTTGGGAGCAATACAGAAAAGTTTGCCCGCTGCTGTCGCTGAAGGTATGCAGTCCCAGATGGAAAATTTGACCAAGGTTAAATCCCTGAACGGCATTGTTCAACAAGTCTTATGCCTCTCACCGTCTGGGACAGTGGAACCCTCAAAAAGCTTGGGAAAGTTCTAGCCCAGGGGGAATCGATTCCACGTTACCTGATGCAAGCACAGGCAGACCCCCTACCTACCGGTCAGTGGCCGCTTCCCCAAGGGCTTTTTCTTATTACTGAAGACGAACTTAGCGTTGCTCCCTACTTGGCAGAGTCTCTGCGGCAAAGAGGGCTGGCGGTAGCACTGATTGAGCGAGCTAGTTTGCAAACACCAAAGGCTTTAGCTGAGGCAGTCAGCAGGGAACGGGAAAAACATGGGCTGATCGCCGGGATTGTCCATTTGGCTGCTTTAAGCCAAGCGGCTGAGCCAACTACCCTATCTGGGTGGCGGCAATATACGCAAATACAGGCTAAGAGCTTGTTTTCCCTGCTCCAGTTGTGTGCTGACGACCTCCGCAAAGGGCAACAGCCAGGCCGGGTTCTGATGGCTTCCTGTTTGGGAGGACAGTTTGGCAGGGATGGTAACTGGGGGACGAGTTTGCCAATTGCTGGTTGTGGCAACGGGCTGTTGAAAACCCTAGGGGCTGAGTGGCCTAACCTCCATGCCAAGGCAGTAGATCTCGATCCCCACCTTTCCCCAAGGGTGCTGGCAGAATGCCTCGTCTCAGAACTGTTATTACCTGGGGGGCGCATCGAAGTTGGCTATCCCCAAGGACAACGCACCACTTTCCGCACCCAGCTGGCTCCTTTCTCATCCCGATCAACTGTTGCCAAATTTACACCCACTCCTGATTGGGTCGTTTTAATTACAGGCGGCGCTCGCGGCATTACTGCGGAAATAACCAGCGATTTAGCCTCCTTTGGCCTGACGATGATTTTGGTGGGACGGGCTCCTCTAGAGAACGAAGCAACAGCCCATATTGAAGATGTAACTGGCTTGCGTCAATTCCTACTGGCTCAGGCTCGTTCCCAAGGCAAGTTGCCCACCCCCGTTGAGATCGAGCGCCACATCCAGTTAATCTTGAGGGAGCGGGAAATTCGGGCTAATTTGGCACGATTCCGACAAGCAGGGGCAAAGGTGGAGTATATAGTAGCAGATGTGAAGGATGAGCAGGCTTTTGCTGCCGTTATTGAAGGCATTTACTCCCGCTACGGACGGTTGGATGCTGCCATCCACGGGGCGGGAATTATTGAGGACAAATTGATTGTCGATAAAGAACTGGCTTCCTTTGAGCGGGTCTTTGATACGAAAGTGGATAGTGCCTTGATCCTCAGCCGCTATCTGCGTCCAGAGTCTTTGAAGTGGCTGGTTTTCTTCAGTTCAGTTGCCGGTCGCTACGGTAATCGTGGGCAATCTGACTACGCATCTGCCAATGAAATTTTGAATCGTCTGGCCTGGCAGCTTGACCAGCGCTGGTTGAATACCCGCGTAGTCGCCATCAATTGGGGACCCTGGGATACTAAGGGCATGGCCTCTGAAGAAGTGAAGCGTCAGTTTCGGGAACGGGGAGTAATCCCAATTTCTCTAGTCGGTGGTCGCCGCTTTTTCCAGGAAGAATTGAGTTATGGAGATAAGGGAACAGCAGAAGTAATTGCCGGGGAAGCTCCGTGGGAAACCCATGAAGCTGAGGCCGGAAAACTCGCTCTCCTTCCCGCTAACCGTCCTTTTCCCTTCATTTCTACTGTCCCTCAACTGCAACCTGACAGTAAAGTGACTCTGGAACACATCTTTTCTCTAGAGGCAGATCCCTATCTTGAAGATCACTGCTTGGATGGCAAAGCTGTTTTGCCGGCAACCGGGGCCTTGGAATGGATTGCTGAATTTACCCAAGCTGCCTGGCCCGACTGGCAAGTTTGTGAAATCGTTGATCTGAGGGTCTTGCGGGGAGTATCCATGGCCGTCGAAGGGAGCCGTAAAGTTCTCTTCGTCGCCCGTTCTTCTAGTCACGCGGATGCAACGACCTTGCAGGTAACTGCCGAAATCCTAGATCCTGAGACCAGGATGCCACTATATCGCGCTCTTGTTATTCTGCGCCCAGAGATAGAAGCTCCTCCCTCTCTTCATCCCGTCAAGCTCAAATCAGGCAGGAGTCTAGATCCTCAATTTGCTTATCTAGAGTATCTATTTCACGGCAAGCGATTTCAACTGATGAGTGAGATTGTAGCGGTTGACGAACAGGGAATTGATGCTTGGGTGAAGCCGAGCCAGCCTTCAGCTTGGGTAAGGCAAGATTCTTCCACTGCCGTCCCCCCTTGGCTGTTCGACCCAGGCTTTATGGATACTATCCCACAAATGGCTTTAGTGTGGTCTCGGCTCTATCAGGACAGTAGTGCTTTGCCTTCCAAGTTAGGCAGAGTCATCCGCTATGGTAGTTCGCCCCTAACAGGCAGGCTACGGGTAGCTTTTCGAGTTGTCAGAAGCGATGCTCAGATGATTGTTTACGAGGCATCTGTCTTTGATGAACAAGGTCAAGTCCGCTTTTACCTAGAAAATCTTGAAAGTACCTGTAGTGCTGCCCTGAATCGCCTGAATGTTCAGTGGCGGGAGTCCCTTGAGAATCCTTCTTGATTTATCGGAAATTTGGGTTGAAAACCCCGTCCTAAAAGGACGGCTTTCTATGGTAATACCAAATTAAATTGTATTCAGTGCAGATAGAGCATCGAGGATGAAGGGAAATGGCTCTTCTCGACTTTGTGTGATAATTTTTGCTTATGACCCACATTCCGCACCCTAGTCGTTGAAATCAAAAGTTGCTCTAGCCCTTGTATAGCTGAACTTCCCCCATACATATATACCATAATAGCTGAAAACCCTTATCCATCAATGGATGCACCCCCTTAACTTTTCTTAATGTACCCATGTAATTTGTAACATTTCTTAATGGACAAGAATTCTCTCCATTTGCTAAAATAGTGGTCATGTACATAGAAAAAGTTCCTAACCGTAATTCCCCCCCCGCTGTTCTTCGACCAGATTCCTATCGAGAAGGAGATCAAGTCAAAAAAAGAACCCTGGCCAATCTCTCAAAATTACCCGATGATATTATCGACAATCTGAAACTGGCTCTTAAAGGAGCAACACTGTCAATGACTGAAGGCATTCCCAATCATTTTGAAGTGATTAGAAGTCTTCC
>NZ_JASJFB010000726.1:0-1623 GCF_030065455.1 Microcystis sp. M53602_WE12
GCCCCCTACCAACCCCTCCCCGATTGGAAATATCAAGACTTTTTGGGATGGAATGAACAGGGAGACGGAAAATTATTTTTTGGTCTTTCTGTGGAGAATGGCCGGGTCAAAAATGAAGGCAGTTTTCAGCTAAAAACCGCCTTAAAAGTGATTATCGAGCGTTTTCAGTTGCCCATGCGCTTGACGGCTAACCATAATATCATTCTCTACGAAATCGAACCCCAGGATCAGCAAGCGATCGAGGCGATCCTGAAAGAACACGGAATTGTCACCAATCCCGCCGAAATTGACCCTTTAACCCGTTATTCCATGGCCTGTCCCGCTTGGCCTACCTGTGGATTAGCGATTACTGAGTCAGAAAGAATTTTACCCCGGGTAATTGAACGCATTCGCGCCCTGCTTAATCGCTTAGGATTAAGCAAAGAGCAATTTGTCATCCGCATGACAGGATGTCCTAATGGCTGCGCGCGTCCCTATATGGCAGAATTAGGATTTGTGGGTAGCGCTCCCAATTCCTACCAACTCTGGTTAGGAGGAACAGCCGATCAAACTCGACTAGCGCGCCCCTATTTGGATAAAATGGCGATCGATGATCTAGAAAAGGTCTTAGAACCGATTTTCGTTTACTTCCAACAGGATCAACAAAATAACGAGACCTTCGGAGAATTCTGTCATCGAGTCAATTTCCCTGCTTTACAAGCATTTTCAGCCACCTACACACCTAAAATGACCGAAACTACTACTACTGAATCAAAACCCAAACGCGTGCGTAAAAATCAAAACCGTGTCAGCGTCCCCGATGATATGTTTGTCCGTCTCAAGGAAGCTTCGGAAACGGAAAAACGGCCGATGAATCAAATCATCAATGAGGCGCTAGAGGCCTATTTCAGCCAAAAATCCTAATCAGTTATCAAGGTGGGACTTAACCCACCTTTTTTTAATTAGTATATTCATAGGGTCGGTCTGTCGAAAAAATCATAGTCCATCACATCATCTTGGTTACGCGATATGGTGCAACAATTGGGGCAGTTTCTCAACCCTCAAGCGGGAAGTATAGAGGAATATCAGAAGTTTTTATCAGAAGTCTTACAAGCAGAATATGACAGTAATAGCGATCCTACGGTGGTTTATCCTATCCTACAACGCGGTCAACATCTGTTAGATGATATCTTTGCCCAACTGTTGCAACAATGGGCTAGAAATGTGTTTTCTCAAAGGAAACCAGAAGAAGTGGCGGGTATTGTCGGGGTGATTCAGAATTTATGTGTTGATATTCAAAATTTTCCCTTGGGAAGTCGGGCTAATAATCTAGAAATCGCTATTACAGGCTATCAAACGGTTTTAGAAGTAAGAACCCGTGATGCTTTTCCTTATGAATGGGCAAGCGTACAAAATAATCTGGGGAATGCTTATAATAAGCGCATCAGAGGGGAAAGAGCAGATAATCTAGAGTTAGCTATTGTTGCTTATAACCAGTCTTTAGAAGTCTATACCCGTGATGCTTTTCCTTATGAATGGGCAAACACACAAAATAATCTGGGTACTGCTTATAGTAATCGCATCAGAGGGGAAAGAGCGGATAATTTAGAGTTAGCTATTGTTGCTTATAACCAGTCATTAGAA
>NZ_JASJFB010000629.1:0-1019 GCF_030065455.1 Microcystis sp. M53602_WE12
GAAATAGGACTGACCAGTGCCACCGATTTTGATTAGCAAACTCCCATGATTCATCAACCCCCGGCGGGGACAAGGGATTTATTACCCCTAGAAGTTACCCAAAAAGGCTGGATTAACGATCGCCTTCAGTCTGTCTTTCAGCGTTGGGGCTATCAAAGGATCGTCACCTCCACCATTGAATGGCTCGATACCCTCACCGCAGGCGGTGCGATCGATCCCAGCACCGTGATCCAACTCCACGGGGATAGTCAAGGACTATCGGGATTACGCCCTGAATTAACCGCTTCCATTGCCCGCAGTGCCGTCACCCGCATGAGTGGGGAGTCCTATCCCCAACGTCTCTGTTATCGGGCTAACGTTTTTCGTCGCCCTAGCGCCAGTTATCACGGTCGTCAAGTGGAATTCTATCAAGCGGGGGTAGAACTGCTCTTTTCTGGCGGTTTACTAGCCGATGCCGAGATTTTACTGCTCCTGGCCGACTGTTTCGATAGTTTGGCCGTCCCTAACTGGCAGATTATTTTAGGAGAAGCGGGTTTGACTCGTTCGCTACTTTCTCCCTTTCCGGATCCCTTACGCGAACAGGTGAAACGCTGTTTAGCCCTCCTCGACTACGTTAGCCTCGAAAATCTTCCCTATCCTAACGAAATCCTCCGGCAGCAAGCCCGACAATTATTCCAGCTGCGCGGTAATCCTGAGGATGTCCTCGCACAAGTGGCAGTATTGGCCCAGGAAGAATCAGCCCAAAAAGCCGTTAATAACCTTAAATCCCTAGTAGAGCTGCTTAATGCCGATCGCTCTGGGCCTTTCCCCCTAATTCTCGATTTAAGTCTGATTCAAACCTTTGATTACTACACCGGCATCGTTTTTAAAGCGGTTAGTGATCACCAGCAAAATCTCAGTATTTTAGGCCAGGGCGGACGCTATGATCAATTATTGGGCGTTTTTCATCCCCAGGGCCAATCGGCTCCGGGTATCGGTTTTTCCCTGAATATCGAAGAACTGCACGAAAGTTTATTATC
>NZ_JASJFB010000339.1:0-1654 GCF_030065455.1 Microcystis sp. M53602_WE12
TGGGAGTGATCAGGGGGAAAATTCCTGGACTTTTTCCCTGAAAATTAGGTAATTGGCCCCCTCAAAACCGGTAAAACCCCACACCCCACACCCCACACCCCACACCCTGCCACCACCGAAAAACTTTTTCAGCAGACCCTACTTATTACTGTAGTTTGGTATGGGCTTTTTTCTCATAGGTGCGTTCAAATTTTCTGCGGGTGTAATTGGCGGCGATCGCTATTGCTAAAGCCAAAATTGCGAAAATAAGGGCAGTAATTTGATAGATAGACTGATTTGGGGATAAAATTGCCAGTAAAACTAATAATATACCCATTAAAATCGCAATTTGTTTAGTTTTTACCATGTTTTCATGGGCATCGCTACAGGTGCGACAGTGGACAGTGTGACGAGAATAGCGATCGAGGGGTAAAGGATCGGATAAATCGAGCGCCGTTGTCCGCTGGCTGGTGTAGCCTTGATAGTAGGGGAAAGAGTCCCCATAGCGATCGAACCATTGACGTAACTCAATCACCAAGGCATCGGAACTTTTTAAGGGTAAGTATAATTTTTGTAAACTATCTCTTGACTTTTCCACCATTTGCTGCTGACTTTGAATTAAAGGTAGATCATCTTCGAGGATGCGACTTTGACGCAGATGTTCCAACCAGCGCCAACGGTATTGACGGGAGTTAACGGCAAAATTTTGGTAACGTCGCATCAGTAAGCGAGAACGACCTTGACCCAGAGAAATCCCGTATAAAGCCAATCCAGCACACCAATGGGGATTAGGCAGAGCAAAACGATAATGAACGAGATTAGGGGCTATAAAATCCAGATATTTCCAGCTTTCCTGCGGATTGCGGCTATTGCGCCACTGACTGCGAATTCCCCGCGCCGAGATTTCGAGGATTTGGAAGGCTAACGGTTGAGCATTTTCCCGTTTTGCCCCGAATTCGCTGCGATCATGGCTAATATTAACATGGGCGGGATCGAGGAGATTTTCGAGTAAATAGCCCTGTTCATAGGGAAAATCGATGACATAATCGGTATGGACACAATTGGGGTCTTCTAGGTCTTTGATGATAGGAATATCGCTTTCTTTCGCTGTTTCCTCTTCTCCTAACCAAACCCAGAGGACTCCCTGACGTTCCACCACCCCATAGGATTTAACCTTGGCATTGCGGGGAATCGGGGTATTGACTGGCAGTTGGGGAATATGGGAACATTTTCCATCCGTCTCGAACTGCCAACCATGGTACAAACATTCTAAACGACCAGCGATCATCTGTCCTGTGGAGAGTTTAGCCAAGCGATGGGGACAGCGATCAAGCAAACAGCCCCATTTTCCCTGCTGATCGCGAAATATTAGCAATGGTTGCCCATAAAGAGAGAAAGAGTAGGGATTTTTTTGCCAATCCTGCACGAATAACACAGGATACCAACAATTTTGGTAGTGAAAATAGTCATCCCTAGGGAGGGGTTGAGATTGATCAGTGCTTGTCATGGGGATGAGAGAGAAAAAATATTGATCTTGACATCCTCGCCGCCGTAAAACGGACGGCGATTCCCAAACCTCACGATTTGAGTTTCTGCTTCTTTCCCGAAGGATTTTTCGCACCTGCCTTAACAGATTTACTCTGTTCTGGTCTTATGGTCGCTCTACAGACTGACA
>NZ_JASJFB010000135.1:0-5326 GCF_030065455.1 Microcystis sp. M53602_WE12
AAACCCCACACCCCACACCCCACACCCCACACCCTGCCCCCAGGAAAAGCTTTTTCAGCAAACCCTAATTACAAATGTATCAGCAGCTGCGTGTAAGCATCCCACCGAAAAACTAATGCGCTCCGGGGTTTGGGGGGTAGAACCCCCCAAAGGCTTGGATTGAGTGATAAAATCGGAAGTAATGACCAATTTTAGCAGATAGTTTCCCTTTAAAAATCCCAACTCAGTAGATTTACAAAAATGAGATGTACCCGGTTAAACGCATCCAGGAATTTTTAAGGATAAAAACACATTTGCGGCAAAGCAAGGGATTCTTCCCAACCCATCATGAGATTAAGACATTGTACCGCTTGTCCCGATTGTCCCTTAACTAAATTATCGATCGCTGACATCACTATCACTCGATCGGTTCTCGGATCCACTTCAATACCGAGATAACATAAATTAGTACCACAGGCCCATTTAGTTTGTGGATAGACTCCCCCCGGTAGGATTTTGACAAAGGGAGAAGCGCGATAAAAAGCATTGTAGATAGTGATTAAATCATCCCGCACCAGATTGGGATCCCGCAAAGTTGCATAGACTGTGGACAGGATACCTCGGACCATGGGCATTAAATGGGGAGTGAACTGAACGCGCACCTCATGACCGGCTAAATCACTGCAAATCTGCTCGATTTCGGGAGTATGACGGTGTTTTCCCGCTACATTATAGGCCCCGATCGAATTATCTGCTTCTGCCAATAACATATTAATCTTAGCTTGTCTTCCCCCTCCCGAAGTTCCCGATTTGGCATCAATAATCGTGGTTTCCGGGAGAATTAAACCCTGTTTTAACAGGGGAGAAATCGCCATTAAACTAGCAGTAGGATAACATCCGGGGCAACCGATCAAAGAGGCATTTTTAATATCTTCCCGATAAAGTTCCGGTAAACCGTACACAGCCGTAGATGCGATCGCTTGATCCTGACGTTCCTTGCCATACCATTTACTATAGGTTTCTAGGCTAGTAAAACGATAATCTGCCGACAGATCCAAGACTTTACACCCTTTAGCGAGCAAAGGAGGGGCTAAATCACAGGCTAAACCATTGGGTAAACCCAAGAAAACCACTTGACAACGGGAGGCAATTGTCTCTAAATCGATCGCCTCCACATTAAGATTAATACTATGACCGAGATGGGGATATAAATCACTGTAGGGTTTTCCGGCGCTACTATCGCCCCCCAGATAGACTAATTCGACAAGGGGATGTTCTTTGAGCAAACGTACCAACTGTACGCCACCATATCCCGAAGCGCCGACAATACCCACTGAAACCTTCTGTCCTTGCGTCATTTCCCTTGTTCCTAAAAATTCTTATCGTTAATATAACGCTTTGCTATGGCCGAATTTTAGCCTAACCGGCAGGATTTAAATCAAAAAACTTCCTGTAAAAATCTAGTATCTCGGCCGGGTTGTCCATAAACCGTCAATTTCTCTTGATCAATAGGCGGTTATCTTAATGATGAGGTACGAAGTTTTCCTTTGAGGGAATCTGTCATCGGGAGATGATGCCAAATTAGGTTAAACTTCATCCTCAGGAGAAAAGCTGTAATTCAATCCCCCATATTTACCGAAAATTTGGGTTTAAGGTTCCCCGCACGACCGGGCGGTTTTTCAATGATAGGTTGTCAATTTAGTCTTAAGTGTGCTAAACTAAGTTTATGCTGTCAAGCCTAGCGTAAATGTTTGTTCTAGAATTTAAAGTTGAGGCTAAAACAAAACAATATCAAGCTATAGACGATGCTATTTGCACCGCTCAATTCATCCGTAATAAATGCCTAAGGTGTTGGATGGATAACAAGGGTGTGGATAAATACGACCTATCGGCTTATTGTCGGGTTTTAGCGCACGACTTTAAATTTGCTGGTGAGTTAAATTCCCAAGCAAGGCAAGCATCGGCTGAAAGAGCATGGTCTTCTATTTCCCGTTTCTTTGATAATTGTAAAAAGAAGGTAGCAGGAAAGAAAGGCTATCCTCAGTTTAAGAAGTTTTCCCGTTCCGTTGAGTATAAAACAACAGGATGGAAGCTTCTTAATCCTAAAACCATCCATTTCAGTGATAAAAAGGAGATTGGAACACTTAAACTAAAAGGGACTTGGGACTTAGGATACTTTCAACAGTCTGACATTAAACGGGTTAGATTAGTTCATAGAGCCGATGGTTATTATTGCCAGTTTGTTCTTTCTTGTGATGTTAAAGAAGATGTTGAACCATCAGGTAAGTGTATCGGCTTAGATGTGGGGTTAGCTTCTTTCTATACTGACCACGAGGGTAATAAAGTTGACAATCCTAAATTCTTGAGAAAGTCCGAGAAAAAATTAAAGCGGCTTCAAAGACGGTTATCTAAAAAGAAAAAGGGAGGTAAAAATCGTCAAAAAGCTAGACAAAGATTAGCTAAGGCTCATCTTAAAATAAGTAGGCAACGTAAAGACTTTGCTGTAAAGTTAGCAAGGTGCGTAGTTCACTCTAACGATGTGATAGCCTACGAGGATTTAAGAATTAAGAACTTAGTCAAGAATCATTGTTTAGCTAAATCGATAAATGATGCGGCGTGGTATCAGTTTCGAGAATGGATAGAATATTTTGGACTTAAATTCGGCAAGATAACAATTGCTATCCCACCGAACTATACAAGTCAAAACTGTTCAAACTGTGGTGAAGTTATTAAAAAATCTTTATCGACTAGAACCCATCAGTGCAAATGTGGGTGTGTTTTGGACAGGGATGAAAACGCCGCTATCAATATCCTTAAAAAAGGGTTAAGTACCGTAGGGCATACGGGAACTTTCGGGCTAGACCCGATAAACGCTTGGGGAGAGAATACCTCTACTTTTTCAGAAGCGATTCTGTCTAAGCAAGTGATCTCGGTGAACCAAGAATCCCCACGCCTTTAGGCAACGGGAGTGTCAAAATTTTGAGCGCACTGTAAATTCATAATCTCCTCCCGGTTCTAATTGATAATCGTAGCGTTCTAAAAACCGATTCAAGGGTTCAAAAATCAAAGCCCTACCTAGGGAAGGTTGTACTAATAACTTGCCTTGAAGAAAATGCCATTGAAAACGCCATTGATATTGTTCCGTCCGCACTTCTCCCTCTAATTTCCCCGTTTGCCA
Organism: Microcystis sp. M53602_WE12; assembly: GCF_030065455.1. Lineage (NCBI taxonomy): Bacteria > Bacillati > Cyanobacteriota > Cyanophyceae > Chroococcales > Microcystaceae > Microcystis > Microcystis sp. M53602_WE12. Next base: position 3,158 of record NZ_JASJFB010000135.1, read on the forward strand.
AGATTGCTTAATTATCCGCACATAAGCCGTGCTTTCTGGTCGATTGCCGCCACTCACCTGAACCCTACCTATAGATTAAATATCAAACATTAAGATAACGAATTAATCCTTGTTTGTCATTACTTGAGCTAATTTTCTCGACTTTATTCTGGGGCAGTGACTTCATTAACCTTAGAAACCAAGACATTTAATTGAAAAGGTCGCCCCATTTCCTTAGTAATGAATTCTTCCAACAATTCTACCTGTCTGGGGGTAATACTTTCCGCAGTTCTTACTACTAATCTCACCCGGGGAGGTTGCTTGAGCCAATTAATCGAAGATTCCAATAATTCTGCCCGTTGAAAAGTAATCGTTCGTTGTAATAAAGCTTTTTTGAGCAACCTTTCTAAGCGAGCTTGATTGGCCAGAGTTGCAAAACTTATTCCTAAGGGAATTAGCAAAACTGCTGTCAGGATAGAAGTCAAAATTAGAGCGTTACGCGCCCGATGAAAACTAGAATAACCAGCCAGCAAAAAGACCAACAAACAGGAGAGAGCAATGCCTAATAAATTGGTAATATATAACAGAGTTGCCCCCAAACTTAAGACCCAATTCCCTTGGGATAATCCTAAACCAATCGTACAAACTGGCGGCATTAAAGCCACGGCGATCGCTGTTCCCGCTAAAGTACCTGAAATTTTCGGTTCTATTTTGGCATAACCACTGATTGCCCCCGCCGTAATTGCTACTCCTAAATCTAAAAGATTCGGTTGAGAACGGGCCTGAATTTCACTACCAAATTCGGAAATTCCGATCAATAATCCTAGCAACCAAGCTATCGCTAAAGCGATGATCGTACCAACTAAAATCGCCAAGGCCGACTTACGAATTAATCGCCAACTGCCAATTAAACCACCAAAAGCCAGACTACGAATCGGCAACATCAAAGGGGCAATAATCATCGCCCCAATAATCACGGCCGCACTATTGGCGACTAAGCCAAAGGTAGCGATCGCACAAGAACTGACAATCAAAGCTAGATAGGGAAAATCGAGGGACGCTTCTAACCATAAATCGCGCCACATAGTCCGCGATTGTTGCCAGGTCAAGGGTTTTCTTGAGAACCACGAGTGGGGCCGTTCTTTTCTCGTCATGGGGCTGAGGAAGATTGACTTTTCTTTTACTTATAGCTTTTTTTGTCTAATCAATGTATATTTGTATCATTTTCTTTAACTAATCTTACCGTTTTTTCTTCGCCTCGATTGATGAAACCTCCTGCCCGCTGCCATCTGCCGACCGCCTTCGTTAACGCCCCTAGGCCAAGTAGAAATTAGCAAAGAAATTACCGACGAAACCCGACAGATTGATCTATTTTTTTCGCCTCATCCAGAGGGGCAAATAACTGTCGATAATCTAGGATTATTAGGTCAAATTGCCCTAAAGAACCCTCTCCTAGAACCCGATCGTAATTCTCCCACTCGTGCCGATGTGCGTAATTGTCTCTCGAAATTAACCGCCGTTTTTGCTGAACTACAGCGACAGGCCAAACGAGAAAATAGCCCCTACAATCAGGAAAATTTGCCCCGTTTATGGATTCTTGCGCCTCTGGTTAGTGAGACTATATTAAACGGTTTTGGGGCGGCCTTAGACCCGAATTGGCCCGAAGGGGTCTATTTCTTGCCTCCTTTGCAGCGCACGGCTATTATCAATCGAATCCGCCCGCGAGGAGCTATTTGAGCGTTTTCACGCTATAACCCTCCAGTAGATGGCAGCAGGGAGAGGGGCGCACCGGAGTACCGGAGAGGGCAGTGGGGAAGTGGGGTGTGGGGTGTTGGGTGTGGGGTGTGGAGTGTGGGGAAGTGGGGAAGTGGGGAAGTGGGGAAGTGGGGAAGTGGGGTAGTGGGGTAGTGGGGAGAATAAAAAAAATAATCTCCTGTCTCGGAGTCTCCTGCCTCCTGTCTCGGAGTCTCCTGCCTCCTGTCTCCTGACTCCTGAATCCTGTCTCGGAGTCTCCTGTCTCCTGTCTCGGAGTCTCCTGTCTCCTAACTCCCTACTTCTAACCCAATGTGCACCAAAGATAAGCAAAAATTATTTATTGACTCCAAAAACTTGAGAATATTTAAATTAACATTTCGCAATATTTACAAATTCTTAAGAATTAATTGAGAAAGATTTTTATTTAACAACGAT